>NZ_DCOI01000033.1:32022-116461 GCF_002322895.1 Empedobacter sp. UBA1574
GAGCTACCAGGTCTCCGTTTTTTCGGACTGCAAATATACGATTATATCTGAGTTTACAAAACGAAAGACGTTTTTATTTTTTTATATAAAAAAGAACGTTTTGACTAAGTGACCTGGCTGGGGCTCGAACCCAGGACCCCAACATTAAAAGTGTTGTGCTCTACCAACTGAGCTACCAGGTCGGTTTCTTAAATCGAGTGCAAATATAGGGCGTTTAATACTAATTTAACAAACGTTTTGTGAAGTTTTTTACAATTTATTAATTAATCATTTCGGTTTTAAGAACTTAAATTTAGATAAATTTTTAGTTTTTTTTTGAAAGATAGAATTTCGGATAAGAAAACTGAAAAAATAAGCCATAGAAACATCATTTTATATATTTGATAAATGATTTATATACTATATTTGTCATCCAGCAAATCTAAATCTATGTGAACCGAAATTATTTTCGGAACGCTATTTAAAGATTGAAATTTTAGAATGAAGAAGAATATACTATATATTATTATTGCTTTGTTTTCGATAGTGTCGTGTAAAAAATCTGACAACCCAGAGGCAGACGTACCCGATTCTGAATATGCAAACAATTGTAATCAGGAAACAAAAGATGCACATTTGTCTAATTTTGCATTGAAAGAATTAAAGGAATTAATAAAAGATCAACCACAGATTATTCATCAAAAATTGAATGATCGTTGTTTCAAGGTTTCTAAACTTGGAAAAAATTTATACATTCAAAATTCAGATCGTTTAGATTCTTTGAAGATTAAAAACAATAATCAAGGAACGATGTTTTTGAATAAAATAACAGCAATACAGGTTTCGCAAGTGATTGTTTATAAATTAACATATTCTTTTCCTATTAAATTCTTGAATCAATATAGAGCAGAAATCAAAAAAGATGCGCCAAAATCTAAATACCATCATTCAAATTCAATCGTTACTAACGAAGATTATCAAGTAACTTATAATGTTGAACGTTATGATGCAAGACGTTTGGAGAATACGTATTCATATCAAATTGATACGTTTGATGGATATGCGAGATTAACTATTTTTTATTCAGAAGACTTACCAGTAGACTAATCATGATTATTTCTTTAGTAGGATATATGGGTAGCGGAAAATCGACTACCGGAAAAGATTTAGCCAAAGCATTGGGTTTCGAATTTATCGATCTTGATGATTTTATCGAAAATAAATATCAAACAAAAATTAGTGAGATTTTTGAAAAAGAAGGCGAATTAGGTTTTCGTAAAAAAGAAAGAGAAGCCTTAAAAGAAGTTCTGACTTCAACAAACATTGTGCTTTCTTTAGGCGGTGGAACTCCTGTTTATTACGATAATATGAATGAGATTGCCAACAATTCAATTTCATTTTTCATGCGTGTACAATTACCGCAATTGGTGAAACGATTGGAAAATAAAAAAGAAACTCGACCTTTAATTGCTCATCTTTCTAATGAAGAAATGATGGAGTTTATTGCGAAACATTTATTTGAACGCAATCAATATTATGAAAAGGCAAAATATACAATCAGCATTTCAAACCAAAGTACATTAGAGATTTTGGACGAAATTATGAAACATCTTAAAAAGGAGAAGATTTGGAATTAATCCAAATCTTCTCCTTTTATAATGATACCTTCAGTATCTTCTCCTCCCTCTTCTAAATAATCATCCAAATCTCGACGATCTTTTTTCGTTGGTCGACCTTCACCTCTTTCACGATAATAATCTTGCGAAAGTTTACGAAGCTCTAACACATCATATTCTTCTTTTGGCGTTGTATCCACAATATGTAAGGTTAATAATTTAGCTCCAATTCTATTATTTGGCACTTGCAATACTTTAAAAGATAAATTTATTTGATCTTTTCTCACCTCAATCGCATCACCTGGAATTATATCTCGCGACGCTTTTGCTACATCTCCATTTACTTTTACACGATTTTTTTTAACCGCATCAGCCGCTAAAGATCTCGTTTTATAATATCTAACACTCCAAAGAAATTTATCTAATCTCATTTAAAACTGAATATTTGTTAGGTTAAACTAATATTTTTTCTAAATTCGCAATATAAATCGAAATAACATGATAAAGAAATTCTTCGTTACTTTAATTGCATGTTCTGCTGTTTTAGTAGGATGTAATAATGATGATGATAACGGTGTGAATAAAGAAACTAAGATTCCAGTTGAAGAACGTAATGCATTAGATGATGAAGCGATTCAACAATACATGGAAGATTTTTACTTCAACTCTAAAGGTGTACTTACAAAATTTGATACCATCAAAGGAAACGAAGATGATGCTTATCCAACATTAAAATCTTTAGCAAAGCAAGATGAATTAGGAATTTGGTATGCCGAAAATCCTAATCATAAAGGAACAGGAAAAACTATTATTTCTAATGATAGTACTTCTATTTATCTAAGTTCTATTTCAACATATTTTGTTGCAACAAATAGTACAGACTACAAAAGAAAATATGGTTCTTTGGATCAGTTTTATTACTCAAGTATAAATACTGGAGATGGTTCTGCTACGCAAGATCCAACTTTTTATTACTTTACACCAACAGCAACTGAAATTAAAAATGGGGTAAAAAGAGAACACATCGAATTAAAAAACTTTGTAGAAGGATTAAAACATTTCAAAACAACTGAACGTGCTACAACTGACTTGTATAACTTTCAAGGTGTAATTATTTTACCTTCTCGTTTAGCTTATGCGAGAAACAAATATTATGTTACAAGCACAGGATTGACTGAATTTTCAGCTTATAGAGATGCAACTATAATTTTCAATTTCGAATTACCTAAAATCGAAAAAAGAACAACAGAATAATTATCTTCAAAATAAGATAATCTTACAAAAACCATCTGTATTGATGGTTTTTTTTTATCTTTAAATTTCAAAATGTATTAGAATTAAACCTAAAAAATGAGTATAATAAAATCTATTATCGATAACGATTTCTATAAATTCACCATGCAATTTGGCGTTACAAAATTGTATCCAGATGTAATGGCGCGCTATAAATTCATTAACCGTGGTGAACATCAATTTCCTGAAGGTTTTGCGGAAGAACTGCAAAAAGAAATCAATGCAATGGCTTCGCTTTCTTTAACCAAAGACGAAAAAAATTTTTTCACAATAAATTGCCCTTATTTAAGTCCTGCTTATTTAGATTTTTTGCAAGGTTATCGCTATGATCCAAATGAAGTAAAAATCACTCAAAACGGTACTGATGTAGAAGTTCACGTAGAAGGATATTGGTATCGTACTATTTTATGGGAAGTTCCAATCTTGTGTTTGATTAGTGAAATTTTCTATAAATTAACAAATGCGCAACGCATTTCTAACGAAGAAATCACAAAACGTACAAGCGATAAAGTTGATTTATACAATCGTCTTGGCGTTACAGTTGCGGAATTTGGTACCCGTCGTCGTCACAGTTACGAAGTTCATGATGTGGTAATGAAAGAATTAACAAACCATAAAGGAAAAAGCTTTGTTGGAACTTCGAATGTTCACTTTGCGCATAAATATGGTGTAAAACCAATTGGAACACACGCTCACGAATGGTTTATGTTTCATGGTGCACGTTACGGATTCAAAATCGCGAATTCAATCAGTTTAGATCGTTGGGTAAAAGTTTATTATGGTGATTTAGGAATTGCTTTGACTGACACTTATACGTCGGATGTTTTCTTTGGACAATTTGATAAAAAATTATCTAAATTATTTGATGGTGTTCGTCATGATTCTGGAGATCCGATTGAGTTTGGAGAAAAAACAATTGCGCATTACGAAAAAATGGGCATCAATCCTTTATTCAAAACGATTATTTTCTCGGATGGATTAAATTCAGAAAAAGTGGAAATGATTACAAAAGCTTTCAAAGGAAGAATTGGATTATCATTTGGAATTGGAACCAACTTAACAAACGACACTGATTTAAAACCTATGAATATCGTGATGAAATTGACCGAAATTTCTTCTATTGATATAAAATGGACAGGTGTTGTAAAACTTTCGGACGAAAAAAATAAACATACCGGAACGCCACGTATGATTGCTCTTGCAAAAGAAATGTTAGATTTAGATGACATTCCATCACATGATGCGCCAGAAAATGATTAAGAATATTCTTTAAAATAAAAAATGGAACTCAATATTGAGTTCCATTTTTGTTATCATTTAATATAATGAAAGATTACTTATTCATTAAATCTTCGATTTCTTCTGCTTCTAATGGAATATTTTGCATCAAGTTGAAAGGTTTTCCTTCTTTCTGAATTACATAATCATCTTCCAAACGAATTCCAAAACCTTCTGCTGGAATATAGAATCCTGGCTCGTTTGTGAAAACCATTCCTGCCACAAAATCATCAGTCAATAAACCATAATCATGTGTATCTAATCCCATATGATGAGACGTTCCGTGCATCATGTATTTTTTGTAAGCTGGCCAAGCTGGATCTTCATTTTGTACATCTGCTTTATCCAACAAACCTAAACCTAACAATTCAGAAGTATAAACTTTTCCTAATTCTTCATGGTATTTGTACCAATTATTCCCAGGAACTAACATCGTTTCCGCTTCTTTTTTACAACGTAAAACTGCGTCATAAACTTCGCGTTGGCGTTTTGTATATTTTCCATTAACTGGAATTGTACGTGACATATCTGATGAATAATTTGCATATTCAGCTGCAACATCAAACAAAATCAAATCACCGTCTTTACATTCTTGATTATTTTGAATATAATGTAACACATTTGCATTATTTCCAGACGCAATAATTGGCGTGTATGCAAAACCTTTTGAACGATTACGAAGAAATTCGTGAACAAACTCAGCTTCGATTTCGAATTCCCAAACTCCAGGTTTTACGAAATTTAAAATACGACGGAAACCTTTTTCTGTGATATCACACGCTTGTTGAATCAATTGAATTTCTTCTGGTTCTTTTACAGAACGTAAACGTTGCAAAATAGGGTTTGAACGTAAATAAGTATGTCCAGGATAATCTACTTTCAATTGTTTTACAAAACGATCTTCGCGCGTTTCTACTTGAGGTGCTTCTGTTACACGATAATGCTCATTTTTATTTACATAAACATTATCTGCTTCTACCATCAATTTGCGCAAAACATTTGGTAAATCTTGTAACCAAAGTACAGTTTTGATTCCAGAGACTTCTGTTGCTTGAGCTTTTGATAATTTTTCTCCTTCCCAAACTGCAATATGATCGTTTGTTTCACGAACAAATAATACTTCCTTATATTTAGGATCGTAAGCGTCAGGAAAAATTAATAAGATAGATTCTTCTTGATCAACTCCAGATAAATAAAAAATATCACGATGTTGTGCAAACGGTAACGTAGAATCTGAAGAAATTGGATAAATATCGTTAGAATTGAAAATAGCAAGAGAACGAGGTTTCATTGCTTTTACAAATTTCGCTCTGTTCTTTACGAATAACTCGCTTGGAATAGGATTGTATTTTGTTGTCATAAAATTTTACATTAATTATTATGACCAAATTTAAGAAGATGTTTTTAGAAAAAAAAGGAAAACCCTCGCAGAAACGAGGGTTTTAACCTTAACCAACCTAAACCTATGAAAAAGCCATTAGCCTTTTATGTTGACAAATGTAAGCTACTTTTTTTAAACTGCAAATTTTTTTTAAAAAAAGTCAATATTTTTTGAAGATCAATATGATAAAACGATAATATTCAATAAATAAGGTTTTAATAAAAATTCAATAAATATTCATTTGTAATATTTGGATTATTATTTATATATTTGCACCTCGAATTTTAGTATAAATAATAACTTAAAAGAAGTTAAAAATGACACATTACGAAACTGTTTTCATTTTGACTCCCGTTCTATCTGATTCTCAGGTAGAGGAAGCAGTTAATAAATTCAATGACTTTGTTACTGCTAACGGTGGTGAAATCGTAGCAAAAGAGAACTGGGGCTTAAAAAAATTAGCTTACCCAATTCAAAACAAAAGAAATGGATTCTACCACTTAGTAGAATTTAAATCAGACAATAACGAGTTAGTTTCTCAATTAGAAGTTGCTTACAAACGTGATGAGCGTGTAATCCGTTTCTTAACTGTGAAATTAGACAAACACGGTATGGACTGGGCAGAAAAACGTAGAACAAAATTAAAGTCTAACTCTAACAAATAAGCAAAGCTATGGCAATTGACGATTTAGCAAAAAAAGCAGCTGGAGGTAGCGAATCAGAAATCCGTTATTTATCTCCTTTAGATATCGAAACACAATCAAACTCAAAATATTGTCGTTTCAAAAAATTTGGAATCAAATACGTTGACTATAAAGACGCTGATTTCTTAATTCAATTCGTGAATGAGCAAGGTAAAATTTTACCTCGTCGTTACACAGGAACATCTTTAAAATACCAAAGAAAAGTTTCTAAAGCGATCAAAAGAGCTCGTCACTTAGCATTAATGCCATTTATTGGTGATCAATTAAAATAATAACCTAAATATTAAAATATCATGAACGTAATTTTAAGACAAGATGTAGAAGGTTTAGGTTTTGAATTTGAAGTTGTTTCAGTAAAACCTGGATACGCACGTAACTTCTTAATCCCTCGTGGATTAGCATCAGTTGCAACTCCAAATAACGTAAAAGCATTAAACGAAGTTTTAGAAGCTCGTAAAGCAGAAGAAGCTACATTAATCGCTGCAGCAAAAGAAAAAGCAGCTAAATTAGATGGTTTAGTTGTTAAAATCGACGCTAAAGTTGGTTCTGGAGACAAATTATTTGGATCTATCAACAATGCAGATTTAGCAGAAGCTTTAGTAAAAGCTGGTGTTGAAATCGAGAAGAAAAACATTAGAATCCCTGGAAATACTATCAAACGTTTAGGAAAATACGAAGCTAAAGTTCGTTTCCACAGAGATGTTGAAGTAGATTTCGGATTTGAAATTGTACCAGATGCTGCATCTATCAAAGCTGCTGAAGAAGCTGCTAAAACTAGAGTAGAATTAGCTAAATTAGATGCTCAAAAAGCAGCTAATGCTACTAAAGAAGAAGGTTCTTTCTTCAACTATGATAACCCAATTTACGCTAACGACAAGAAAGCGAAAAAAGAGGAAGTATCTGAAGAAGTTGCGACAGAAGAAACTCCATCTACAGAAGAATAATTATTATTCAACTATATAAAAAAAACCTCGCAATTTGCGAGGTTTTTTTTATGCTTTTATTTTAGATAATCTAACGTATTTACTTCTTTAAACTTTGGTGAACGTCGTAAGAAATCTTTAAAGAAAGCCGTATGTGTAGCTCCCATTAATACAAAAATACGATCGTCTTTTGTTATTGGCACATTATTCATATTTGAGAACATGGCTAAATTTCTATGATAATATTTCGCCGCTTGCTCTGCTCCTACTGGATATTTTTTGTATGAAACCGTCGTTAACATATCCGCATTAACTGCAACAGAAAAATCTAAAAATTCTGGTTGATTATAGTACTGCAATAACTCTTTTAATTTTACATCTTTTTTTGTTACTCCATTTTTCGATTCATTATTTCGGAACATTTCAATGTATCTTTTGAATGTAATCGAATCATCTTGCTCTTTCAACAAATCACCAAGCATATAAAGATAATCTTCTTGATAATTAATTCCGTAAATTTTCTTCGATCCGCTTAGTCTCCCAACTTCATAAGCCAATAACTCAACTTCGTTTGGATTTTCAAACTTCATTTTAGGATTAAGTAAATAATCTTGAAAAAGTTTATTCAACACTTTATTGCGAGAAGGATTTTGTTCAACTAAAATAATTGTAGGTTTAAAAGCCGCAATCTGCTTTGCTATTTCATGTATTTGACGAACATTATCTTGGTTATTCTCATCAAATTCAGTCGTACTTGCATCTGGAGTATATCCCATGTGAAAAGTTCCCATATTAAGAACTGGAATAGCATCATCAAATTTTGTTTGAAATTGATATTTTGTTTGAGCAGATAAATTCATAGTACCAATAAATGTAGCAATTGCAATAAATAAGTTTTTCATTTGAGTTAATTTTTAATTATGATTCAAATTTCTATGATTCTGAAAAAATTGACTTTTATTTATCGACTAACCCATTTGAATAATCGACGAATCACTTCACTTTTATGTAGAAAAGAATCTAATTTTACAAAAAACAAAAACAATGGAAGATGATAAAAAAAATTTAAGCTTCTCAAATCAAAAAAGCGTATTTATACTTTTAGGTTTTTGGGTTATTTACATTCTGTTTGATTACATAACAATTGGATTAGTTAATCTAACTAACGGAAATTCATTTTTTAAATCAATTACATTATTTGCATCAACAATGTATATTGTTCAGTTAATTACAATTTTTATTATCTATTTTTTTATTGCCCCCTATTTTCTTAAAAAAATAAATTGGAAATCGATATTATTCTCTATAGTATGTTCCTTTACAACATTCATTATTGTTCGTTATTTTATTGAGCAAATTATTACAGATTTTTTGTTCCATAAAGTCAATTATTTTGAAGGAACAACAATTAGTTTTTACATTTACGACAATTTACATTATGGTTCTTTTATCGTTTTTTCGTCACTTTTTTTATGGATGACATTCCATTCAATCCATACACTAAAACAAAATAACATCATTGAAAAAGAGAAAAAAGAAGCTGAAATTAATTTTCTCAAATCTCAAATTAATCCTCATTTTTTGTTTAATACACTCAATAATATTTATAGTTTGGTGAGTGTAAATTCTCCTCATTCGTTAAAAGCAATCGAAAATTTGAGTGCAATTATGCGTTTTACAACCTACGAAACCAATAAAGATAAAATTGAAATTGAACGAGAAATTGATTACATCAATCAATATTTAGATTTGGAGCAGATTCGTTATGGAGAAAAATTTTATGTCGAAAAAGAATTTTTGATTGAGAATTCTAAAAAATTAATTCATCCATATATTATTTCGCCTTTAATCGAAAATGCAATAAAACATGGTGTTGTAAAAGACATTAATCATCCAATTAAAATCAATTTAAAAACTAATTCTGAATACCTTGAGATTTCCGTTTCAAATAAAATTAATCAACATCAAAAAGATGAAACTTCAGGAATTGGATTAACGAATTTGAAAAAAAGATTGAATTATTATTTCGGAAATAATTATACTTTCGAAATTAAAAACGATTATGAAACCTTTCATATTTACTTAAAAATTCCATTAAATGACGAAAATTAAGTGTATTATTTTAGACGATGAACCTTTAGCTGTTGAATTATTGAAAAAACATGCTTCTGAAAATGAAAATTTAATTGTTTCACTTGCAACAACTGAAGTTTTTGAAGCAATTGATTTTCTCAAAAATAATAAAGTTGATCTTATTTTCACAGATATTCAAATGCCCGAATTGACTGGAATTCAGTTGATGAAAATCCTTGATCATTCTCAGAAATTCATTGTCACAACAGCTTATCAAGATTATGCTTTAGAAAGTTTTAATTTTCATGTGGTTGATTATTTATTGAAACCTATTACGAAAGAACGTTTTGATGCCTCTATAAAAAAATATGTTGATTTTTTTCAAACGACATCAACTAAAAATCAGTCGACTTATTTGTTTGTAAAAGCAAATGGAAAGCAAGTAAAAATTAATTTTTCAGATTTAATTTACATTGAAGGTTTGAAAGATTATATTCGAATTCATACCAAAACTGAAAAAATATTAGTCTTAGAAACCATGAAGTCTTTCGAAGAAAAATTACCAAATCATTTCAAAAGAATTCATCGTTCGTATATCATCAATCTTGATTTTTTAACTTCTATTGATGGAAATTCTGTTTATCTCAATCAGAAAATTTTACCAATTGGAGAAACTTATCGAAAAGAAATGAAGGATTTTGGTTAAGAATTATTAAGAACAAAAAATACTTGTCTTTTCGAGCTTGTCGAAAAATCTCAGATTCTTCATTTCGTTAACACTGCATTCAGAATGACAATAACAAAAAACTCCAACTTTAAAGGTTGGAGTTTTTTGTTTATATATTTCTTGTTCGTTGTATCAGCAACATATCAGCCAAAACCATCGCAGCTAAACTTTCTACAATAGGAACGGCTCTTGGAACAACACAAGGATCGTGACGACCTTTTCCATGCATTTCTACCATTTTGCCATCTGCATTCAACGTTGTTTGTTCTTGCATTAATGTCGCAACTGGCTTGAAAGCAACTTTAAAATAAATATCCATTCCATTTGAAACTCCACCTTGTATTCCTCCAGAATAATTGGTTCTTGTTGTTCCATCTTGGTTGAATTGATCATTCATTTCTGAACCTTTCATCGATGTAGAAGCAAAACCTTCGCCGTATTCAAAACCTTTTACGGCATTTATCGACATCATCGCCTGTCCTAAACGTGCATGCAATTTATCAAAAATTGGTTCACCTAAACCAACTGGCACATTTTGAATAACACAAGTTACTTCACCTCCAATTGTATCACCTTCTTTGCGAATTTCTTTGATACGATTAATCATTTTTTCTGCCATTTCTAGATCTGGACAACGAACTGCCGTTTCTTCAATTTTAGAAAAATCTAATGTAGAATAATCATTATCCAACTTCAACTCACCTACTCCGCTTACATAAGCTGTAATATTGATATTTGGAATCACATGTTTTGCAACAGCACCACCAACAACCCAATTAGCCGTTTCTCGCGCAGAAGTTCTTCCTCCACCTCTATGATCGCGAACACCATATTTGGTTTCGTATGTAAAATCGGCATGAGAAGGACGAAAAACGTCTTTTATATGATCGTAATCGTGAGATTTTTGATTATCATTCGGAATAATAAACCCGATAGAAGCACCTGTTGTTTTTCCTTCAAAAATACCTGAAAGAAATTGTACTGTATCTGGTTCTTTTCGTTGTGTCACAATTGCAGATTGTCCTGGTTTACGACGATCTAATTGCGCTTGTATCCAATCAAAATCTAATTCGATTCCACTTGGAACGCCATCAATTACACCTCCAATCGCTACACCATGACTTTCGCCAAAAGTTGAAATTTTAAATAGTCTTCCGAATGTATTCACAATAGTATATGTGTTTTTTGTTTTTATTTTTCGAATTGATAAATCACTGCATTAACATTCATTGCAGCTCCAACAGAAGCTAAAATAATTATATCATTTGCGTGAAATTGATGAGGAGCTAATTCTCCTTTTTTTATTAAATCAAACATTGTAGGAACCGTTGCTACAGATGTATTTCCTAAGAATTGAACCGTCATTGGATCAATTTTTTCTGGTACAGCTACACCATATAATTTGTATAAACGCTCTATCATTGCATGATCCATTTTTGCATTTGCTTGGTGCAATAAAATTTTATCAATATCGGTAATTGATAAATTTGTTTCATCTAACAATTCTTTAATTGCTGGTGGAACATTTTTTAATACGAATTCGTAAACTTTACGACCTTTCATATTAATTGTTTTGATTGAACCTTTATAATCTGGATTTGCAGAACGTCCATTTGTCAAGTAAGCCAATTCATCACCTGTATAACTTAACGTTTCGTGATTGATGATTCCATATTTATAATCAGCTTCTTTCGCTTCCAAAACAACTGCTCCTGCTCCATCTGCAAAAATCATCGCAGAACGATCATGCGGATCTACAGCACGAGATAACGTATCAGAACCGATTACCAAAACTTTCTTTGCAATATTTGCTTGAATAAATTGATGTCCTAAAATCAATGATTCTATCCAACCTGGACAACCAAATGTCATATCATAAGGTTTACATTTTAGGTTTTTGATTCCTAAATTGTGTTTTACTTTTGCCGAAATTGACGGCATAATATCAATTTGATGACCAACAGGATCAATATCTCCAAAATTGTGCCCAACGATTATATAATCTAATTCTTCTGGATTAACGCCAGATTCTTCAATTGCTTTTTTAGCAGCAAAAGTTGCGATATCAGAATTTAATAAATCATCTTCTACATATCTTCTTTCTCTGATTTCTGTAATTTCCTCAAATTTACGCGTAATTTCTTCACCAGTTTTATCCAAACGATTTCCACTTTCGTCATAAAATTCGTGGTTAACAAAATCTTCGTTCGTAACAATTCTATTTGGTAAATAGTGTCCAGAACCTGTAATTACAGAGTTTATCATATTAATATTGTTCAATTTTAATAAAAAAATAATAGCGACAAAGTTACACATTTCATTAAAATAGTCATGAAAAATATGTAATAACTCATGCCGAAATTAATAAAGTATAATTAATTTAGCAGCATGAAAAAAAATCCTTCATTAATTGGTCTTTTAATCGTCTGTGGATTAGCTGCTTTGATCGTTGTTGTTTATAACACTTTTTTGAGCAAAAAAGATGGGTATGTGATTGACAATCCATCAAACAAAACCTTGACAATCAAAATTAACGATAAAGATTTTACAATTGCACCGCAACAAAATGCAAGAGTAGACTTGAAAAAAGGAAAAGCGCATATCGTTTATAGTTTTAATAACAAAAATGTAGATACAGTTGTAGATATTACGAGAGCAAATGGTTTTATAAATCCAACGCATCAAGAATATTATACATTTACACGACCTTATGGTGTTAGAAAAAATAAAGATTCTATCTTTTTATCAAACAATATTGCAATAGATAACAAGATTTATCACGGAATTATCGAAAAATCTTCTCAATTATACATCGAAAACTTTTACTATAACATCGATCAAGATTATCCTAAAATGTTCATAAAAAGTAGTGGAAGCGAGAAAGCAACTGATTTATCGAAAATATTTAACAAAGAAGATTTTAAACAATTTTATTTCGAGAATTACGAATAAGATTTAGATTTTATAACTTTACAAAATGGCAAATCATCAACACGATGCAGTAACTCCTTACGAAGCATCAGATCTAAATAAAAAGAAACAAGTCGAGCAAATGTTCGATAATATTTCGCCAAAATACGATTTATTAAACCGTGTTTTATCAATGGGAATCGACATTCAATGGCGAAAAGATGTTATCAAAATGGTAAAAGCTTCTCAACCAAAAACGATTTTAGATATCGCGACTGGAACAGGAGATTTGGCAATTATGATGGGTAAAAATACCGATGCAAAAATTACTGGATTAGACTTATCTAACGGAATGTTGGAAGTTGGTCGCAAAAAAGTAAAAGAAGCTGGATTAGAAAATCGTATCGAAATGGTACAAGGTGATTCGGAAAATTTACCTTTTCCTGATAACACTTTTGACTGTGTAACCGTATCTTTTGGTGTTCGTAATTTTGAAAACCTAGAGAAAGGTTTAGCAGAAATTAATCGTGTTTTAAGACCTGGAGGAACTTTCGTTATTTTAGAATTTTCTTATCCTACAGCTTTTCCAATGAAACAGTTGTACACATTTTATTCTAAAAATATTTTACCTGCAATTGGTAAAATGGTTTCGAAAGATCAAAGTGCTTATACCTATTTACCAGATTCAGTTCGTGCTTTTCCACATGGAGAAGAAATGAAAAACATTCTGAAAAGTGTAAAATTTACACAACCTATTGATAAAAAACTTACTTTTGGTATTGCAAGCATTTATAAGAGTATAAAATAAATTTGCTTGTTATTCGTTGAAAGTCTATGAGAAAAAATCTAATCATCGCATTATCGTTAACTGTTGCTAGCATTGCAAATGCGCAGTTTCGCCCTAATAATGACAGAAGCGAAAACAGAACTGAAACTGATCAGAAAAAATTTAGTTTTGGATATTTCTTGGGAACTAATATGATGAGTTACAAGATTGTTCCAAAAGCACAAACAAATCCATTGCCAGGAACTCCTCAAATTCCAGAAGATGATGGAGTAAATGAACACGGTTTAGTTTATTTAGATCAAGAAAGTAAAGCTGGTTTCTCTGTTGGATTAATCGCAAAAATGCGAGTAAATGATTATATTGATTTAAAATCAGAACCAGGATTGCATTTTGCGCAACGTATTTTACATTTCAATAACTATTTAGATCCAGTAACTGGTGAAACTATTGATGATCCATCTAAAGTGATGCGTGAAGTAAAATCTACTTATATCGAAATCCCATTGTTACTTAACTTTCACGGAGATCGTTGGTTCAATACACGTCCATATATTCAAGGAGGTTTGGGTTATCTAATGAATTTACAATCGAACGAAAATAAAGAAGACGATAACGCTACTGGAGTTTTCAGAACAACAACGAATAACTTTAACTGGCAAGCAGAAATTGGAGTTGAAATTTATTTCAAACGATTTAAACTTACACCAGCTCTAAAAGGTATGTTCTTCTTTAATAATGAAATTGTTCCTGATAATTCTACTATAGATGACCCTAGAAATCCTGGAAGTCAAATAACAGTACCATATTGGACAGGAAGTTTAAATTCATTATCAACCAGAGCATTTGTTTTTTCTCTAAAATTTGAATAAAAATTTAAAGTCATAATCATAAAATAATAAAAACCATAAATAATATAATCACATGAATTTTCAATTATCGGAAGAACAATTAATGATTCAAGAAGCTGCTCGTGATTTCGCTAAAGCCGAATTATTACCAGGAGTTATCGAACGCGACGAAACATCTACTTTCCCAACTGATGCAGTAAAAAAAATGGGAGAACTTGGATTCTTAGGTATGATGGTTGACCCAAAATACGGAGGATCTGGTTTAGATAGTGTTTCTTATGTCATTGCAATGGAAGAAATAGCTAAAGTTGATGCTTCTGCTGCTGTTGTCATGTCAGTTAACAACTCTTTGGTTTGTGCTGGTATGGAAAAATATTGTAACGAAGATCAAAAACAAAAATATTTAGTACCATTAGCTTCTGGTCAAGTGATTGGAGCATTTTGTTTATCTGAGCCAGACGCTGGTTCTGATGCAACTTCTCAAAAAACTACTGCGGTAGATATGGGAGATCACTATTTATTAAATGGTACAAAAAACTGGATTACGAATGGTGGAACAGCTTCTACTTATTTAGTAATCGCTCAAACTGATCCAGAAAAAGGTCACAAAGGAATCAATGCTTTCATCGTAGAAAAAGGATGGGCAGGCTTCGAAATTGGACCAAAAGAACAAAAAATGGGAATCCGTGGTTCTGACACACATTCATTATTCTTTAATGATGTTAAAGTGCCAAAAGAAAACCGTATTGGTGAAGACGGATTTGGATTTGCTTTCGCAATGAATGTCTTAAACGGAGGACGTATTGGTATCGCTTCTCAAGCTTTAGGAATTGCACAAGGTGCTTATGAATTAGCGTTAGATTATGCAAAAATTCGTAAAGCATTCAAAACAGAAATCATCAATCACCAAGCTGTTGCATTCAAATTAGCAGATATGGCAACTAATATTACAGCTGCTCGTATGTTATGTTTTAAAGCTGCGGTTGAGAAAGACGAAGGAAAAGATATTTCTATTTCTGGTGCAATGGCAAAACTATTTGCTTCTAAAACAGCGAACGAAGTTGCTTCGGAAGCCGTTCAAATTCATGGAGGAAATGGTTATGTTCGCGAGTATCATGTAGAACGTATGATGCGCGATGCAAAAATTACTCAGATTTACGAAGGAACATCAGAAATTCAAAAAATTGTAATTTCGAGAGGAATTGCTAAATAATTTTAAATAAATATAATTATTTTTTATCTTTATAAGACATCTGTTAATGACAGATGTCTTTTTTTATTTATTTAATCAAAAAACAATACGTCGTATATTTGTGGCGGAAAAAATATAAAGAAGATGAAAATTTTTAGATTCGGACCAAAAGGTCAGGAGAAATCAGGTGTAATCATCGATGAGAAAAAATTCGATGTTTCAGCATCAGGAATTATTTATGATGATGATTTTTTTGGAAATACAGAAAAACAAGAAACTTTACAAAAATATATCGAGCTTAACATTAACAGCTTGCCATTAGTTGAAGATGATGTACGTATTGGTACACCTTTAACTCGCCCAGGAAAAATTGTTTGTGTAGGTCTTAACTTTGATGATCACGTAAAAGAAACAGGTTTACAACAACAAGCAGAACCGATTATGTTTATCAAAGCTAATCAATCGTTTAACGGACCAGAAGACGGAATTATGCAACCAAATGGTTCTACAAAAATGGACTGGGAAACAGAACTTTGTATTATTATTGGTGAAAAAGCAAATAATGTAACGGAAGAAGAGGCAATGAATCACGTATATGGTTATGCCTTAATTAATGATATTTCTGAGCGTGCTTTCCAAACAGAACGTGGAGGAACTTGGGACAAAGGAAAAGGATGTGATACATTTGCACCTGTTGGACCTTTTATTGCAACAAAAGACGAAATCGAGGATGTAAATAATTTACGTGTTTGGTTAAAATTAAACGGAGAATTAATGCAAGATGGTAATACAAGTGATTTTATTTACCGTATTCCTAAATTAATTTCTTACCTATCTCAATTTATGTCTTTCTTACCTGGAGATATTATTTCTACAGGTTCACCTGCAGGATCAGGAATGGGAAAAACACCTCAAGTTTGGCTAAAACCAGGAGATGTTATCGAATATGGAATTGAAGGTTTAGGTTCTACAACTCAAACTATTTTACCTTTCTCAAGAGGTTAAAATAAGATATCTTACAATAAAAAAAACCGTGCAATTTAAATTTTGAATTGCACGGTTTTTAAATTTTGTTTAGCGTCATACTTAATTGATTAAACAATAAAACGAATTCTTTTTCATACAATCAATCGATTAAATAGAACGTCTAATTCGAAAAAAATATTGGATATTCAATTAATTAACGTAATTTTGCAAACGTTTTGACAACCATCTAAATGGTACAAATCCATCAAAATGACGAATAATTCCTAAAATCTTTTGGGAAAACAGAATCATTTTGTACATTTGCACCCCGATCGGATTGTCGGTAATTTATAAAATATTAAAAATCAAGATAGTGGACACGTTAAGTTACAAAACTTCATCAGCCAACAAAGAAACTGCTCAGAAAGAATGGGTAGTTGTGGACGCTTCTGACTTATCATTAGGTCGTTTAGCGTCAGGTGTTGCGAAGCTTATCAGAGGTAAGCACAAAACAAACTTCACTCCTCATGCAGATTGTGGAGATTATGTAATTGTTTTAAACGCTGACAAAATTCAATTAACAGGTAACAAATGGGATGACAAATTATACATCCGTCACACAGGTTACCCAGGTGGACAAAGATCATTAACTGCGAAAGAAGTTTTTGCAAAAGATCCTGTACGCTTAATCGAAAAGTCAGTAAAAGGAATGTTACCTAAAAATAAATTAGGTAGTAAATTATTGACTAATTTACATGTATTTGTTGGTACTGAGCACAATCACGAAGCTCAACAACCAAAACAAATCGATATTAACGAATATTTATAATCTAATTCCATGGCAATAGTTCATAAAATCGGACGTAGAAAAACATCTGTTGCTCGTGTATACTTACAAGAAGGTAATGGAGAAATCTTCATTAACGGGCGCGAGTTAGCAATCTACTTCCCTACAGCAGTATTACAATACAAAGTAGAACAACCATTTTTAATCACTGGTACAAAAGAGAAATACAATGTAGATATCAAAGTATTTGGTGGTGGAATCACTGGTCAAGCTGAAGCAATTCGTTTAGCTATTTCTAGAGCTTTATGTGAAGTTGACGCAGATTTTCGTTTACAATTAAAACCAGAAGGGTTATTAACACGTGACCCACGTATGGTTGAACGTAAAAAATTCGGTCAAAAGAAAGCGCGTAAGAAATTCCAATTCTCTAAACGTTAATTTATTCAATTCATTAAAAAATCCATTTTCCGTTGGTTTAGCATCTAAACAAATAAGGCTAGAATTCTTCGACCACTTGTTTGTTGCTTGTTGAGATAACGGAACGTAAACTAAAAAAAAGAAAATGGCAAAAGTAAATGTAAAGGACTTATTAGGTGCTGGTGTGCACTTTGGTCACTTAACAAGAAAATGGAATCCGGCTATGGCTCCTTATATTTTTATGGAGAAAAACGGAATCCACATCATCGATCTTCACAAAACTGCAGTGAAATTAGATGAAGCATCTGAAGCTTTAGGAAAAATTGCTGCATCTGGACGTAAAGTTCTTTTTGTTGCAACTAAAAAACAAGCAAAAGATGTTGTAGCTAAGCATGCTGAAGAAATCAACATGCCTTATATTACAGAACGTTGGCCTGGTGGGATGTTAACTAACTTTGTTACTATCCGTAAAGCAGTTAAAAAAATGAATTCAATCGATCGTATGAAAAAAGACGGTACGTTTGAAACACTATCTAAAAAAGAAAGATTACAAGTTGATCGTCAAAGAGCATCTTTAGAGAAAAACTTAGGTTCTATCGCTGATATGACACGTTTACCATCTGCAGTATTTATTGTAGATATCGTACGTGAGCACATAGCTGTAGCAGAAGCTCAAAAATTGGGTATTCCAATCTTTGCAATGGTTGATACAAATACTGACCCTCGTCAAGTAGATTTCCCAATCCCTGCAAATGATGATGCTTCTAAATCTATCGATATCATCTTATCTACAGTAGCTGATTCTATCAAAGCTGGTTTATCTACACGTAAAGCAGAAAAAGAAAAAGCAAAAGAAGGTAAAGAAGAAGGAGCTGAAACAAAAGAAGCTTAACATTAACTTGATGATCAATTCATCGATATAATATACCTTGTAGCTCCTACACCACTTTGTGGTGTACGAGCTACTTTTATTTAAAATATTAAGAAACAAAATAAAAATATTACTATGAGCTACAAAGCAACAGCCGCTGAGGTAAGTAAATTAAGAAACGCAACTGGTGCGGGAATGATGGATTCTAAAAAAGCTTTAGAAGAAGCTGGTGGAGATTTCGATAAAGCTGTAGAAGTTTTACGTAAACAAGGACAAAAAGTAGCTGCTAAAAGAGCTGACCGTGATTCTACAGAAGGTGCAGTTATCGCTAAAGTTAACGCTGACCAAACTAAAGGTATCGTTATCGCTTTGAACTGTGAGACTGACTTCGTTGCTAAAAATGAAGCTTTCGTTGCTATGGCTAACGAAATCGCTGATTTAGCTTTGACAGTTAACTCTAAAGAAGAATTATTAGCTTTACCATTCGCAGGAATTACAGTTGGTGAAAAATTAACTGAGCAAACAGGTGTTATTGGAGAAAAAATCGAAATTGGTACTTTCCAAGCTATCGAAGGTGCTATCGTTAATTCTTACATCCACGCTGGTAACAAAATTGGTGCTGTAGTTTCTTTATCTGCTAACGTAGAAGGTGCTTCTGAAGTAGCTCGTGACGTTGCTATGCAAGTTGCTGCTATGAACCCAGTAGCATTAGATGAAACTTCTGTTGCTCAATCTGTAATTGACACTGAATTATCTATCGCTAGAGAAACTTTAGTTGCAGAAGGTAAACCAGAAAACATGATTGAAAACATCGCTCAAGGTAAATTACAAAAATTCTTCAAAGAGAATACATTAGTTCACCAAGCGTCAATCAAAGACGGAAAAACTTCTGTTCAAGATATCGTTAAAGCTGTTAACGCTGACTTGAAAGTAACTGGATTTATCCGTTACAGCTTATAATAAGTTTATAATTTTTATTATATATCTTAAAGTGATGCTAAATTTTAGCATCACTTTTTTGTTTGGTATATATTTTGAAATGTTTGTTTTATAATTATTTATTTTTATATTTGTTAGGATTACAAGCATATGAAACACTTTATACTATTTATAACTATATTTTTATTCACCATAACATCTGCTTCAGCTCAGTCGAGATTTGATCAGGATAAAGGCTCTGTTAGTATTTATCCAAATCCTGCGAGTTCTACATTTACAATAAAATTTGACAATCCATCAAAGGCAAGTTCGGTGTCGATATATTCGATTATTGGAAATGAAGTGATGAATAAAAAATTAGACGGAAGCCAAAAAGCAAACTTTAACGTACAAAGTTTGAAAAAAGGAAAATACATTGTTCGCGTTTTTAATGAAGATGGAACAACAGAAACACAATCCTTGATTAAGAATTAAGATTATTCATATATAAAACAAAAAAGCTTCTCAAAATTTGAGAAGCTTTTTTGTTTGTAATTAGAAAGACTATTTTGCTTTCTTATAATTTTCTTCAACTTGTTTCCAATCCAAAACATTGTTAAACGCTTTCAAATAATCATCGCGTTTGTTTTGGTATTTTAAATAGTAAGCATGTTCCCAAACATCAATTCCTAAAATTGGCGTTCCTGCGATCTCTGCTCCTGGCATCAATGGATTATCTTGATTTGCTGTACTTGTAACCGCCAAACTTCCGTCCGCTTTCACAACCAACCAAGCCCAACCAGAACCAAAACGTTTAGAACCCGCTTCGTCCAATTGTTTGATTAATTCTTCTGTAGAACCAAATGTTGCTTCAATCTTCGCTTTAAGATCTCCTGTAGGGGCTTTCTGTGGCGTTGGAGACATAATATCAAAATATAGCATGTGATTGTAATATCCACCAGCATTGTTGCGTAAAGCAGCATTATTCATATCCATTTTTTTCAAAATATCTACAATATCATTCGATTTGATATTTGCTTCTTTTAGCGCTGTATTCAATTTGTTGATGTATCCTAAATAATGTTTAGAGAAATGAACTTCCATTGTTTTTGCATCAATGTATTCGTTCAATTCATCGTAACCATATTTCAAAGGTTTAATTTGGAAAGTTCCTGGGTCAGCTTTAACATCTGTAGGATTTCCAACAGGCTCTGCAACAGCTTGCACTGTATCTTGTTTTACAACTTCTTTAGTTGTTGAGTCAGCATTTTCTTTCTTCGTTTCGCATGACTGAACAAAGAAAAGAACACCCAAAACTGACATCAAAAATATACCCTTTTTCATCTTATTCTTTTATGTAGTTTACTTATGATATTAATATTTCTACTAAAATATACTAAAACTATCGAATATAAAATTGATTTCTTTTAATTTTCTGTTAAAATGGAGATTATCATCTAAATCAATAAAGGTAATTTGTTTGTATATTTGATTCATGGATATTGAAATTAATAAAGAAGAATTAAATGATCTAGTTGATAAATTATATTTATTAACTGAAGATTATAAAAATTTGGCTAAAGAAATTTTTAAATATAAAGCTATGAAAGTTGATTTTATTGCTCTTAGTATTTTAAATAGAGCTATGTCAATTAATGAAGGTTTTAGATTATTATTTCAAGAAAATAATTTTTACTCTGCAACTCATCTAATTAGAATACAAATGGATAATCTAATTAGATATAATTCTATCCTAGTTGCTAAAGACGATAGTTATATTGATTATATATTAGACGGAAAAGAAATCAGAAAATTCCGCGATAGCATTTTAAAAAAGAATTTCAATGATGCTTATTTAGTTGAACAAATTTCAAAAAAATTTCCAGAAATAAAAATTTTATACAAAAAATACTGTGGCTTTATTCATTTTAGTAACGAACATTTAGAAAGAATAAAAACCTTTCCTAATATTGAAAATGTAAAATTTCGTGTAGAGATAGGTAATTTCGAAAATTATTCACATCAAGAAAAAGTAGAAATTGTATCTGATATGATTACTATTTCATTATTTATTTTTAATCAAATCAATTATTGGACCGAAGCAAAAAAGACCATAAAATAAAAAAACCTTCCATTCGGAAGGTTTTCTTGTTATATAGAGTTTCTTAATCTCTTTTATAATCTACAACAGCTTCTATAAAAGCTTGTGCATTTTCAACTGGAATATTTGGTAAAATTCCGTGACCTAAATTGGCAATATATTTATACGGACCAAAATCGTCAATCATTTCTTTTACCATTTGCTGAATAGTTTCTGGTGGCGATAACAAACGAGAAGGATCAAAGTTACCTTGTAACGTCTTTTTGAAACCTGTAAACTCACGCGCTAATTGTGGCGTAATCGTCCAATCAACACCCAAAGCAGATGCTTTAGAATCTGCCATTTTCTCTAAAGCAAACCAACAACCTTTTGCAAAAACAGTTACAGGAACTACTTTAGAAACTTCGTTTACAATTTGCTCGATGTATTTCCAAGAAAATTCATCATAATCTTTTGGCGATAACATTCCACCCCAAGAATCAAAAATCTGAATCACATTTGCACCATGTTCCACTTTTTTCAACAAATATTGAATCGTTGTTTGTGTAATTTTTTCTAATAATTGGTGTGCTGCAACTGGATTTTGGAAACAAAAACCTTTCGCTTGATCAAAAGATTTAGAACCACGACCTTCCACTGCATAACACAACAATGTCCAAGGCGAACCTGCAAAACCAATCAACGGAATTTTATTGTCCAACTCTTTCTTTGTAATATCCATCGCTGCATAAACGTATCCTAACTCTTCTTCAACATCAGGAATATAAACTTTTTCTACATCTTGAGCTGTACGAATAGGATTCTCTAACCAAGGACCAACACCAGGTTTCATCTCGAAATTCATTCCCATTGCTTGTGGCACAACCAAAATATCTGAAAAGATAATTGCTGCATCTAACGGAAAACGACGAATTGGTTGAACTGTAATTTCAGCCGCTAACTCTGGCGTTTGACAACGTGTAAAGAAATCATATTTATCTCTCAATTCGATAAACTCTGGTAAATAACGTCCTGCTTGACGCATCATCCACACTGGCGGACGCTCTACCTCCTCACCTCTCAATGCTTTTAAAAGCAAATCATTTTTTATCATTGATGTATTTTTTTATATTTTCAATAACTACTTCCACCAATGGTGTTTGCGCAGTTATAATTTCATGATTTGGATAAACTTCTTCTATCGCAGAAGTTGTTGTATTTCCGATTGTAAAAATACGCGAACTTTCTGAAATTTCATTTTGTTGATGAAACGCTTTGAATGACAACGGACTAAAAAAAGCATACACATCAAATGTTTCATTTAATTGATAAACAATTTGCCCTGATTGATATGTTATAATTTGATTGACTTCGTGATTTGCTTTTGATAATTCATTCACCAACAAATCTCGACGGGAAGAACCACATAAGAAATTCCATTTCGGAGAATAATTTCCTGAAATTAATTTCGAAGCTAAATCTTCTGCATAATCTTCAACCAACACAACATCTCTGTTTTGCGCTTTTAGTTTTTCTGCCGTTTTTTTTCCAACAACAAAAAAATGACCATTCAATTCCAAATCTTGAATGGCATTTACAGTATTTTGACTCGTCACGATAAACTGATGAACGGATTCATCAATCTGTGCATAAATTTCATTTTTCGAAGTCAAATCGATTTGTAAAGTTGGTTTACAAACCACCTCAACATCAGTTCCAAATTCTTTTTCAAGCAATTCAGAAGAAATTAACTTCGTGAATAAAACCTTCGTTCGCACTATTTCGTTCCGATTTCTTTTTTTATTTGTTCAATCATTTTTGCTGCACCTTGTGCAATACATTCTTCAGCAAATTCGCGACCTTTCGTCAAATATTCATCTGCTTTGAATTGTCTTTCGATTGAAATCATTTCTTGTCCATCAATGGTTAAAATTGCTCCTTTGAAGGAGTAATTTTCTTCATCAATTTTCTCAACTAATGCTCCAATTGGCGCTGTACAACCACCTTCTAAAACATTCAAAAATTGACGTTCTACCGTTGCAAAAAGTTCACATTGAGGATTATTAATATCACTCAAATCCAAACCTTCTTTGGCTACAATTCCTAAAATTCCTTGTGATGGTGCAGCAATCATCCAATCAATCACTTTATAATGAAGACCTTTTTCTGCCAATTCATCTAAAATTTCTGAACGATCCAAACCTGCAAAAGCAAAAACAGCTCCGTCCCAATCTGCATTATCTTGCAACTTTTTCAGACGTAATTGCACATTTCCACGTAAATCTACAATCGTATCATTTGGATATTTATGATTCCAAAATGCTTTACGACGCAAAGATCCAGTAGCGATAACACGATGTTTTTTCTCGAAAATATCTTCCGATTTGTACACCAAAATATCCGCAGAACTTGCGCGTTCTGGATATGCAATCAACTCTAATTTTTCTGGTAAAACAGTTGGCACATCTTTCAACGAATGAACCGCAATATCTACTTGATCATTCAACAAAGCAATGTCCAATGAACGCGTAAAAACACCTGTTAAACCTAATGAATAAATGGGTTGTTTTAGATTTGCATCGCCTTCAGAAGTAATCGGAACGATTTCTGTTGGATGACCTTTTGCCTCAAGAATAGAAGCAACTTTATTGGCTTGCCAAAGCGCTAACGGACTTTGACGTGTACCAATTTTTATTGTTTTCATGATTGTATTAAGCTTGTTTTAAATGAAACATTTTTTCGATTAACTGAATTGTTTCGTCTGCGTTTTCTTTATTTTCGATCAAATAAGAAGCAAACTGATTTGTAATTTTCTGAATTACTTTTTCAGTTAAAATCGTTTCATTTTCGTCGATATTTACATTGTCTTTTTTCAAGTTATTTAAAGCAAAACTCTGAAAAAAGTCTAATCTATCTTTGAAAGATTGAATAGCTGGAACCAATTCTCTGGTTTCTAACCATTCGTAAAACTCTGTAGAATGCTCCTCTATAATTGCCAATGCTTCTGGAATTGCATTGCGACGTTGCGCAATTGTATCGTCTACCATTTTAGATAATCCATCTACATTTACCAATTGAATAGATTCGCGAGCAGCCAATGTATGAATTACATTTTCTGGAACTGACATATCAATAATCGTCATTTCCTTATCGAACGGAATCATTTCTTCTGTAATCGTGTAATTACTTGCTCCCGTTGCAACAATTAGAATATCTGTTTTTTGTAATTCTTCTTTTAATTCGCTGTGATCTTTTACGGTAATATCGTATTTCAGTCCAAGAATTTCTGCCTTTTCTTTTGTACGATTGATTAGCGTAATGTTTGTATTTGGATAATGTTTGACCAAATTAGCACACGTATTACGACCAATTTTACCAATTCCGTACAACAAAATATTTTTGTCAACTAAGTTTCCTTGCGTTGCTTGAATAAAATTAACCGCTGAATATGCAACCGAAGCAGAACCGTTACTTAAGAAAGTTTCGTTCTTCACTTTTTTACTAATTTGAATCGCAGTATTTACCAAACGCTCTAAAAAAGCATTTGATGCACCTTGTTTTTTGAAACGAGAAAACCAAATTTTGATTTGTCCGATGATATCAAAATCACCTAAAATCTGACTTTCTAATCCCGACGAAACACGGAATAAATGTGTAATCGCTTCTTCTCCTTCTTTTACCATCATAAATTGACGGAATTCATCTGCATTACCTTCTGTGTATTTACAATATTGCTCAACGATTTGATCTTCGTTTTCTGCAAAACCATAAAATTCAGTACGATTACAAGTTGATACAATAAAAAAGTTTTCTAATCCATTCGTTTTAGAATCTTGCGTAAACGTTTCAACTTGTTCCGGGAAAAATGTAAATTTACCACGTGTAATGGCGTCAGCTTTTTCATAACTGATTCCGATTACGTAAAAATTTTCTTCCGTTTTATTACCTCTAATTGCCATTTCTTCAAATACTGATACAAAAGTAGTTTCAAAAGTCTTCGAAAAATAACTTTAAAAAGAAAAAATAACGCTAAAAATTAAAGTTTGCTTTTTTAGAATAATTATAAATTAAAGGTTTATATTTGTATGTAAACCATTATAAAGAGCGAAGTTGACAATTATCACGTTTTTTATATGACAAACCTCATTATTCAAAATGGAATTAAAAAATACCCATAAAAGTAAAATTAACGAGTATAAATTGTCAACAGACGTATTTATCGCTCAAATAGACAACTTTACAGCTTCTACAGACACGATTCTGAAAGGAATTGACAAGCGTTATATACAATTCTATTTTTGTACAAAAGGTTCGTTGACATTTAATTTTAATAATGGTATTTATAAAATCAATTTGAACGAAGGAAAAAGCTTTTTGTTCTATTATCCGACATTGGACATTCCATTATCGTTGAATATAAATGCCGAAAGCAAGGTTTATATTGTGGTTTTGTCTATTCAGAAATTACATCAATTGTTTGCAGAATATCAAATTCAGAATAATTTGATTTCGAGTATGACGCAAGAAAAATTTTATATTGAACGAGAAATTGGACCTTCAATAAAATTAGTTTTGAATCAAATTGAACAAATGAAACTTTCTCCGCAATTTCAAAATTTATTTTTGATTGGAAAAATGTACGAATTATTCACCCTTTATTTTTCTGAAATTGAAAGTCAAACCGAACATTGTCCTTTCTTAAATGATGAAAATGAAGGAAAACGAATCAAAGAAATCAAAGATTATTTATTAGCTGATTTTAAAAATCCGCCAACAATCAAACAACTTTGCGAAAAATTTTCGATCTCGGAATATCATCTGAAAGAAGGTTTCAAGGAACTATACGGAACAACTGTTTATGGTTATTTGTTGGATAAAAAACTGGAATATGCATTGCATAAATTAGAAGAAAATCAACAAATGGTAAAAGATATTTCGTTTGAAATTGGTTACGAAAACCCATCTCATTTTATATCAGCATTTAAGAAGAAATATGGCTTAACTCCTAAACAATACATTAAACAATTTCAGTAAAAACTTTAAGAATTGTTAATCTTAATATCATTTATTAACTACTTATAAATACTTACTTTTGTTAAATATTTATAAATAGTTATGCAAAAATTTTTGCTTCTTTTATTTCCTTTTGCCGCTTTTGCGCAACAACCCGACTATTATGAAGGGATTGATTTTAATCAAAATGGAAAAACTATAAAGGAAGAATTACACGATTTAATCAATGCTACACATCATGCAGTTAGCTATACGCCTGGAGTTTGGAATATTTTAGATAAATCTGACTTGGATTTAGATTCAAAAGGTCGCGTTTTATTGATTTATGGTTTCACAGATAATTCTACTGTTTATGCAGAACAGCGCACGCGTGATATAAACAACAAAAACAACTCTTCAAGTGGAAGTACAATCGGAAAATGGGAACGCGAACATGTTTTCCCAAAATCTTTAGCAGTTCCTAAACTTGATACTGATCGTCCTGGAACTGGAACAGATGCTCATAATTTACGCGCAGTTGATAGACAAATAAATTCGACTAGACGTAACAATGCTTATCGCGAAAAATGGGCACAAGATGTGACAGGACAAGCCAAATTAATCAATGGAGGTTTTTATCCTGGTGATGAATGGACGGGAGATGTCGCGCGAATTATTATGTATATGTATGTACATTATGGTATGGAAACCGATCCACAATTGGTTGCGTATAACAATACGACAACAACCAATAATGATGGAATGCCAGATATGTTTTTGAAATGGAATGTATAGGATAAAGTATCTGAATTTGAGAAAGTCCGAAACGAAATTATTGCCGAAACACAAGGAAGTCGAAATCCATTTATTGATAATCCGTATTTAGCAACGTTGATTTGGGGAGGAGATAAAGCCGAAAATACTTGGACTGAATTATCTGCGAACGATTACAATTATCAACAAACGCTTGTAGAAGTTTTTCCTAATCCAACAACAGACAAAGTAAAGATTAATGCTAAGAATTTTGATTATGTGAATTTATATGATTTTAACGGTCGTTTACTTGGAATTGAATTAGGTTCGGAAGTTAATTTGAAAAATTATCCAGCTGGAATGTATATTTTATCTATTCACCTAAAAGATGGAAACATCGTCACAAAAAAAGTGATTAAAAAATAATTTTAAACAAAAAATTCCAACTCTAAGAGTTGGAATTTTTTGTTTATTCATTTTAACAACCTTCATTATACATTACATCGAAAGAAACTACTTTATCATTCACTAAATAAAATTGTAGAATCGATCCATTATCATAATCTTCAACATTAAAATAACGAAAAGCTTTTGTTCTTTTATCCGTTTTATCATCATAACCATCGAAAATAGAAATATTCAGATTTTTATATTTATTAATTAACTCATCCAAAGATGAGCCAATTTTAATTCCAGATAATGTTTTAAGACTAGAATCCGAAGACTTTACACTATATACAGTTAAAGTAGAAGAACCTGCTGTCTCCTCACCATTTGTTGTCAATCCAACTTTATATGTTACTCCTTTAGAGACAATTGTTACATCACCATCAGGATAACCATATTCATTCAATTTTATTTTGAATTTTTGTCCAGTTAATTTTTCTAATTCAGACAATTTCATTCCAAGTTTTACGTCATTAATACGAGTTGTAGAAACTTGCGCTTGCAAAGCTATTCCAGCTACAAAAGCAGCTATAAAAAATATTTTTTTCATTTTTATGTATTTAGGTTTTAATCATTATTTTAAAGTGTACATTCTTCTGGGTTATAAGAACTCAATCTTATTGTTGTTACAATTTCATTTTTCAAAGAAAAAGTCAATATAACACCATTTTCTCTATCATCAATTCTAAATTCTCTGTTATTATTATTCGATTTATCCAAAAACACATTATATTTTGACGAATAAGCTTTCCACAAATCCTCCAACGTACTACCAATTCCAATTCCAGACAAAGTTTTGATATTTTTACTTGTTGTAGAAATAGAACTTAAATAGGTGTCATTTTCTGTTTTACTCAAATAACCACTTCTTATTTCGATTGTATAATCAATCCCTTTTAGGGTGACATTCGTTTCTCCTTCATCAACAATTGCAGCAATTTCTTCACCTAACAATTTCAACACTTCGAACGGACGCATACCAATTTTCAGTTCATTCATTCGTGTTGTAGAAATCTGACCAAATCCAACAACCGAAAGCAAGAAAAATCCTAATAAAGTTATTTTAATCCTCATAAATTTTATTGTTTAAATATCCCGATTCTGTCTCATCATCTTCAAAAATATCTTACACCGAAATATCATATTTTTTGTACGCTTTCCATAAATCGTCCAACGAACTTCCAACTTTTATTCCTGATAAAGTCAAAAGTTTAGAGCTGACAGACGAAACCATACATACTTCGAATTGTTTTGTTTTCAAATTTTTATAGTACGAAATATGATATTTAATTCCATTCAACTCAATGTCCTGTTCAGGCATTTCTGCATTATTTACATCATAAAGAGCTAATTGATTTGGTGTTAAAGCTGCAACTTGTTTTTGCTTCATTTCGTACGAAATATCTCCAAATTTGGAAGTCGTTACTTTTTGAGCAAACATTATCGAAGTGAATAGCAAGAAGCACCCTAAAATTGAAAAAAATCGACTAAGCATAAGCATTAATTTGAGCAATATGTTTTACAATTTTTCCATTATCCAAAACCCAAAGTGCATCATAAACACCAGCTCCATCGCTATATGTACCGAACAAATAATATTGATTTAACTCTTTATTGTAAGTAAGTTTTGTTGCTGATAAATTCGCATTATATAAATTGATAAAATATTCTTTTGGAATGATAATTTCTTTTCCTTTGAATGATATTTTAAACGATTTGAATTCTGTTTGAGGAATCATTCCATCCGAACCAAGAAAATCTTTTTCATCAATCGCATAAACAAAATCACTTTCCTTGAAAATTTTATGTTTTTTCGAATTAAATTCTTGCGTTTCGAGCTGAATGGTATAATCAGCAACCGAAAATTCTATTTTAGAATCATTGACTGAAGTTGGTGAAATAGTTTCAAAATCTTCTAACTTTTTGATTCGATCATAGTAAACAAAACCAGCTTTTTCAGGCTGATATTCAACTAAATACCATTTCGAGTTTTCTTCATCAGAATCAATTGGATAAATTGAATTTGAATTGACTTTAGCAACAATTTTAGACGAAATATTTTTATCATCTCTCACATTTGCAAAACCATCTTTATCTTGCACAATCCCAAATTGAGCTTGCACAAAATAGCCTAAAAAAGTAGTAAGAATGAATAAACTTTTTTTCATTTTTTGATTCGATTTTCTTGAAGTAAAGCTAACAAAATCTAAACCAAAAATTTTCACGAATTATAGTGATTTTACAAAATCGATATTTCTTTTCAAACCATCAAATTTTGTACGTTTTACAGGTGATTTCTTAAAAATTTCTCGAAAAACATCCTCTGTAATTTCTTCCCAATCTTTCTTCGAGAATTGATTAATTTTCTTATGACCAACAAAACGAGTTTCTTTCGTTGGCAACGAAAAACGATTCCATGGACAAACTTCTTGGCAAAGATCACAACCAAAAATCCAATCATCAAATTTTCCTTTCATTTCGGTCGGAATTTGATCTTTCAATTCAATTGTAAAATACGAAATACACTGACTTCCGTTCACTGTTTTATTGGGTAAGATTGCCTCAGTTGGGCAAGCATCAATACAACGCGTACATTTTCCACAATGATCAGTTTCAATTGGAGAATCATAAGCTAAATCCAAATCAATAATTAATTCGGATAAAAAGAAAAACGAACCTTTTTGTTTAGATAACGTCAACGAATTTTTTCCAACCCAACCAATTCCAGCTTTTTTCGCCCATGCATGTTCCAGAATTGGTGCTGAATCGGTAAAAGCTCTTCCGCTCACCTCCCCTATTTCTTCTTGAATAAAATCTAACAACTCGCGCACTTTTTCCTTCACGACAAAATGATAATCTTCGCCTTGCGCATACATCGCAACTTTGTAAGAATTAGGATTTCGATCTAAATCTTGGTAATAATTATACGCCAACGAAATCACAGATTTTGCTCCTTCGACCAAAATTCGAGGATCCAGTCGCATATCGAAATGATTTTCCATATACTGCATTTCTCCATGATAATTATTCTTTAACCAAGACTCTAAACGTGGAGCTTCCTCTTCCAAAAAATCTGCTTTGGCAATACCACACGAAATAAATCCCAATGCTTCAGCTTTTTCTTTGATTCGATGGGACCATTTTATTTTGATATGTTCTTCTGTTTGAAGGAGCATTAGTTAATTCGTAATTATGAATTTATAATTATTATATCGACGAGATTAAATTTTATCATTCTGAATGAAACGTGAGTGAAATGAAGAATCTTAGATTCCTCCTAACGCAAGAATAATATGTCGTGTGAGCCATTTTCGATTTATTAGAGTAAGAAAATCGTTAAGATTCTTCGACAAGCTCAGAATGACTTAGAACAAAATTACAAATCAAACAAATCGGTTTGAGGTGAATTTTCTCCACGATATTTTACACCAATATGTTTGAAAGCTTTTTCTGTTGCCACACGTCCACGAGCAGTACGCATCAAATAACCTTCTTGAATGAGATACGGTTCATAAACTTCTTCTAATGTTCCACCATTTTCTCCAACTGCTGTTGCTAAAGTTGTAATTCCGACTGGTCCACCTTTAAATTTTTCAATAATTGTTGATAAAATTCTGTTATCCATTTCATCTAAACCATTATCATCAACTTTTAGAGCTTTTAAAGAAAATTCAGCAATTGATAAATCAATTTTTCCATTTCCTTTAATTTGTGCAAAATCTCGAGTCCTTCTCAATAAAGCATTTGCTATACGAGGAGTTCCACGACTACGACCTGCAATTTCTATCGCCGCTCTTTCGTCAATTGGTGTGTCTAAAATACGAGAAGATCGCTCAACAATCGTACTTAATAATTCAACATTATAATATTCGAAACGGAAATTAATTCCAAAACGAGCACGAAGCGGCGCAGTTAATAAACCAGAACGCGTTGTTGCACCAATTAATGTAAAAGGATTCAAACCAATTTGAACCGAACGTGCATTTGGTCCAGATTCGATCATAATATCAATCTTAAAATCTTCCATTGCCGAATACAAATATTCTTCGATAACGGGAGACATACGATGGATTTCATCAATAAAAAGCACATCATTTTCTTCCAAATTCGTCAATAAACCAGCTAAATCACTCGGTTTATCGAGAACTGGTCCAGATGTAATTTTGATTCCTACACCTAATTCATTCGCAATAATATTTGCTAATGTCGTTTTTCCCAAACCTGGAGGTCCGTGCAACAAAACGTGATCTAATGCTTCGCCACGAAGTTTAGACGCTTTTACGAAAACTTCTAAATTCTCTAGAATATGCGCTTGTCCAGCAAAATCATCAAAACTTTGCGGACGAACAGTATTTTCGTGATTTAGATCGTCATCTGGATAAAATTCTTTATCAGGATTTAATAAATCTGACATAAAATGATGATATAAATTATAATGATGATATTACGAAGGACAAATTAAATTATCCTCCGTACTTTTACAACTACAAAGAACGCAATATTTTTTTAGATAAAAAGAATTATGAGCAAAGGAATATTATTAGTGAATTTAGGTTCGCCCGATTCTACCAATGTTGAAGACGTAAGAACTTATTTACGCGAATTTTTAATGGATAAGAAAGTTTTGGATTCTCCTTGGATTATTCGTAAAACTATTGTTGAATTATTTATTTTACCAAAAAGACCCGAAAAATCTGCTGAAGCTTACCGAAAAATTTGGACAAAAGAAGGTTCTCCTTTAATTGTTTACTCTAAAATTTTGAGAGATATGATACAAAAACAAATGGATATTCCAGTTGTTTTGGCAATGCGTTACAAAAACCCTTCGATAGAAGCTGGTTTACAAGAGCTTTATGACAAAGGTGTTCGCGACATTTTGGTTGTTCCTTTATACCCTCAATACACAATGTCTTCTACAGAAACTGTTGCGGATAAAGTGCTTGAAATTCAGAAAAAAAGTTACAAAGACACTAAGATTAATTTCTTGAAAGCTTTTTACAATCATCCAGATTATATCAAGGTTTTAGGAGATTCTATCAAAGAAAAATTACCTGAGAATTTTGATAAATTATTGTTTTCTTATCACGGAATTCCAGAACGTCACGATAATAAAGCACTTCGTGCTGCAAAAGCGAGCAAATTACCTATTGAAACTTATCGTAATCAATGTTTTGAAACAACACGTTTGGTAACCGAATACTTGCAATTACCAGAAGATAAATATACCACTTCTTTTCAGTCTCGTTTAGGTCGTGACCCTTGGATTAAACCTTATACAGACCACATGTTAGAAGAATTTCCTGCACAAGGCGTTAAGAATTTAGCGGTTTGCACCCCTGCCTTTGTTTCGGATTGTTTGGAGACTTTGGAAGAAATTTCGATGGAAGGACAAGAAGAATTCTTAAAAGCTGGTGGTAAGCAATTTACATACATCCCTTGTTTGAATGATCGTCAAGATTGGGTGGATACATTAGTGAAATGGTTGAAAGGTTGGCAAAATAATTAAGAAAGGTTTTTAGCCTTACAAAATAAATTAGATATCTTTGTTTGGAATTTTTCAATTTTAAACAAAGATATTTTTTTTAAAATGAGACTAATTTTCTCAATTATATTTTTAGTCCTATCACTTTTTAGTTCGGCTCAATTTTTAGATACTAGTGGAAATCTAATTATTGATGGTCGAAAATATCTGAAATCCAAAGTGGATACTACAGGACGAAAATCGGGTTGGGAAATTTATGGTGCAAATACTTTAACCGTTAATCAAAATACCTTTTCCAATTGGATGGCAGGTGGTGAAAATTCGGTTTCACTAAATGCTAAAGCTGATTACGAATTTAATTTCCGAAAAAAGAAACACTTTTGGGACAATCGTTTTATTTTTGAATATGGTTTTTTAGACAATAAAACCAATGGAACGCGTAAAACTGCTGACAATCTAAATATCACAACTTCTTATGGATATTTGATAAAAGAAAAGTGGTACCTAACCTCATCACTTAATATTCGTTCACAGTTTTCTACAGGTTACAATTACGGAACAACTCCAAAAACAAAACTATCAAACTTATTTGCGCCTGCATATGTAACAATTGGGGTCGGTGCGAATTATACGCCAAATTCTAATTTTTCTGTCAGTTTTCAACCTTTAACATCAAGAACAACAATTGTAGCAGACAAAGATTTGCAAAAGAAAGGAACTTATGGTTTACGAAACGATGGAGATACGTTTCTTTTTGAAGTTGGAGCATATTTAGGTGGTCGATACAAAATGAAACTTTTTGATAACGTAACTTACGATAATAATATTGGAATTTTCTCTAATTATTCGAACAAATTTTATAACCTCGATATTGTATATGCTGGATTATTAGACATGAAAATTAATAATTTTATGTCCACACAATTAACCATCAATTTGATTTATGATGAAGATCAAGTTACTCAAACACAATTTAAACAAGCCCTCGGAATTGGCTTAACATATAAAATAGACAGTACTAAGAAAAAAGATAAGAAGAAACGTAGAAAGAAGGAAATTCTCCCATATTTCGATACATCTGGCATTTCCCCAGTCAAATTACCTAGAATAAAACTGGATAAACAAAACTATGATCAAGTTTTTGATAAAAATACAATTGACGAAAAATCAACATATATTAAATCAGAATCCATATTTTTGGAGTAAGTTAATATAAATCAATCAAATCTACATGAAAAAATTTTTATTTGTATTAGCAATTTTAGGAAGTGCTACAACTTTTGCGCAAACAGTAAAAGATGGTAAAGTAGCTACTGATAGCAAGCGTTATTTAAAAGATCAAAAATTTGATGGCCGTCAACCAGGATGGTTCGTTTCGGGAAATAATTCACTTTTATTTTCTCAAAGTGCATTCAGTAATTGGGTTGCGGGAGGTGTAAATTCGTTTGCGCTGAACGGAAGTTTAGATTACGAATTTAACTTGACAAAAGAGAAACATATTTGGGATAATCGTGTTGTTTTAGGATACGGAATCCAGACTAACAAAGGCGAAAGTTCTCGCAAAACAAATGATGTTATCGACTTAACTTCTTCTTATGGTTACAGCATCGGAAATCATTGGTATTTAGCTTCCTCTATGAATTTTCGCACACAATTTACAGATGGTTTTGATTATTCAAGAGATCCAAAAACGAAGATTTCAGCCTTGATGGCTCCAGGTTATTTAAGTTTAGGATTGGGTATTGATTACAAACCAAGCGAAAATTTTCAAATTAATATTCACCCATTTACACCAAGAATGACCTTTGTCTTAGACAAAGATTTACAGAAAAAAGGAAATTTTGGACTTAAAAATGATGGAGACAATACTTTATTTGAATTCGGTGCATATTTAGGTGCGCGATATAAACTACAAATTATGGAAGGAATTTCTTATGATAACCGTGTCGGAATCTATGCAGATTACCTGAAAAATTTCGGAAATATGGACGTTGCTTATCAAGGAATTTTGGATATGAAAGTGAACAAGTTTGTTTCGGCACAAGTAAGTGTCAACCTATTGTATGATGAAGATCAAATCAAAAAAACACAGATTAAACAAACACTTGGAATTGGATTTAATTACAAATTTGATAACACGCCACCAAAAATAGAAGAAGCTCCAGCAATTGCATTTATGCAAGAAGCACCAATTTTCGAAGAAAAAGAAGAAACTGTAGAAGTAGCAACAAATATTCTAAAAAGAGAACCAATTCTTAATGAAACAAAATTAGTCACTCAATAATATTTTTAACCTGCTTTTAATAAGCAGGTTTTTTATTTTTCTTATTTTTATAACTCAATAGAAGAATAAAATGACAAAAAATATTTTCGGCGCACTTTTACCACAAATTTTAATAATTGTTTGGGCAGCTTTCGAGCTTTACCTTGGGTTCAACAACGAACAAAATAACCGCATCATTCTTAGCGCAATCGTGATATTAATCTTCGTTATTTTTACAATTATTACATTACTCAAGGTAATTAAATATCCCAACGACCCAACTTATTTGAAGAAAAAGTAATTTATATAAATGTAATTCTTAAAACTGAACGTTTAACTTTGAGACCAGTCACACTTGATGATACTGAAACAATTCATCAATTATATTCTATCGAAGAAGTTGATTAATACAACACGTAGGAATTCCAGAAAATATAGAGGTTACAATTCTTCATGTAAAAGATTTAGTAAAATCTAATCAAGGAGAACAACCACAAGCTTATACTTTTGTTATCGAAAATGACAATCAATTTGATGGATTAATTTCTTTAAATTTAGGTAGGGCTAAATACAAGAATGCAGAAGTTTGGTTTAAACTTCATCCAGATTTTTGGAACAAAGGAATTGCAACAGAAGCTTTAAGAGAAATTATTTCTTTTGGATTCAATACGTTAAATCTTCATAGAATCGAAGCTGGATGCGCAATTGAAAATATTGGTTCTTACAAAGTTCTTGAAAAAGTTGGAATGATTCGAGAAGCACATACCAGAAAGCTTCTTCCTCTAAAATCTGGTTGGGCAGATAATTATGGCTACGCTATTTTATCGACTGACTTACGATAAAAATTAAGTCATTGCAAACTCATTTTAGAATCATATCTTATTTGATAACAAGTTCAGCTTATCTACAAATTCTCCCTTAAATTTCGTAAACTTGTGTTATAAAACAACAAAAATGAAATTAATCGGTCCTTTCAGACAAATTATAACACTTGCCAATTTACCTTTAAAAGGTGCTATTCACGAAAACCAAGTCGAAGTTCTCGAAGATGGAGGAATTATTATTGATGATGAAACAATTGTAGAAATAGGAAATTTCGAAACGCTTTCTCAACAACATCCAACTATCGAAATTGAACATATCGAAACGGAACAAATTCTTCTTCCTGGATTTGTAGATTCGCATACACACGTTTGTTTTGGAGGAAATCGTGCCAAAGATTTCGCCATGCGTTTGGACGGAAAAACCTATTTAGAAATTGCCGAAAGTGGTGGTGGAATTTGGTCTACTGTGACAGAAACACGTAAGAAAACAGTTGACGAACTGAAAGATATTACGCTAAAACATATTGCCCAATTAGCTAAACAAGGAATCACAACTGCTGAAGTAAAATCTGGTTATGCTCTCTCTGTTGAGGGTGAAATTAAAATGTTAGAAGCGATAAATATGGCGAATCAAGAAAGTGAGATTGATTTGATTCCTACTTTTTTAGGTGCGCATATGAAACCAAAAGATTTTGAAGGTTCGAACAAAGAATATTTAGAACTTTTGGTGAAAGAAGTTTTTCCTAAATTAAAATCTGATGATTTAGCAAATCGTATCGATATTTTTGTGGAACAATCTGCTTTCTCTGTTGAGGAAGGCGATTATTTCTTAAACGAAGCAAAAAATCAAGGTTTTGATATTACGATTCACGCTGATCAATTTACAGCTGGAGGAAGTTATTTAGCTACAAAATTCGATGCTTTGAGTGCAGATCATTTAGAATTTTCAGGAGAAGAAGAAGTGAAAAAACTTGCCAATTCTGATGTTGTTGCAACTGTTTTACCTGGCGCTTCTATCGGTTTGGGAATGCAATATGCACCTGCTCGAAAATTGTTAGATGCTGGTTGTTGCGTTTCGATTGCTTCGGATTGGAATCCTGGCTCAGCTCCAATGGGAAATCTTCTTACACAAGCTTCTGTTTTGGCTACTTTTGAGAAATTATCAATGGCAGAAGTTTTAGCTGCAATTACTTTTCGTGCTGCAAAGGCTTTAAATTTAGCTGATCGTGGAACAATAGAAAAAGGTAAAAAAGCCGATTTTATCAGCTTCTCTACCTTCGATTATCGTAATATTATCTATTATCAAGGACAATTACAACCAACAAATGTATGGAAAAATGGTGCTTTGATTAATCAATAGTGTAAATATTATCAGGAGTGATGGTGTTTGTCGGCGTGTAAATTAACCAATCGGTAATCATTTCTTGCGGATAAAGACCTTCATCTCCTTCATTCAAACCTTCTACAGCATAAGGACGATTCAAACAAACGCCAAAAATTTCGTTGTTCTCATTGATTCCGTACACATCAAACCAAATGTGTTCCTTATTCATTTCATGATCGACATCAAATCCTAATTTAATTAAAAATCGATAATAATTTTCTTCATCTGCTTCTGGATTAAAATATGTGTTAAATGCTTTTTTATACAATTCAAAACGTTGATAAGCCAAGGCTGACATTCGTTCCGTTTCCTGATCGCTGATAAAGAAAATCGGATTATCTGCAATTGTCGCCGCATAAACTTCTGGTGTCAATGTATGTCCTTCTTGCACCGCTAACAAAACGCCACAAGGTTCATAATTTTCGTTTTCTGGCTGACGTTCATTGTAACCTCCAGGAATTTTAGCAGGATAATCTTTCACCACATCTTCCCAACGTTTCCAACAAAATGTAATATCCAAACCATCATAACCAATATTAAATTCTTCATTTTCTGGCGAACGAAAATCTGGTTTGATAAACGCATTTACAATCATATCCAAAGCCGAATTCATCTGCTCTACTCCATCTTTGATGTTCAACATCTCCAACTCCACAGAACCGCAACGATGCAAACCATGCGTATGCATCCAATACACGCGATCGCCATTTTCATCCTCATCATAAACGCCATGAATCACATATAAATACGAAGGCGCAGGCGGAATTTCTGACTCTGCTGTCACTTTAGCCCATTTACCAGAAAGCAAACGATAAGGCATAAAATCGACAACAATAGACGGGTTTTCAACAATTGCTTGCATAATTTTTAATTGCAAATGAAAACTATCCAATGCATCATTTCCAAAATACATCACAGATTCCAAATAAAAATCTTGTTGCGTTGCAATTTCCATTTCTTCGTCCGAAATCATATTTCCAAAACCAAATTCAGAATAATCGTTACTTCTCGCATCCACAACATACAAATTCACATCAAATTCTTCCTCCAAATAAGACACTACAAGTTGATATTCTTGCTTTACAGCTCCATTTTCGTCTTTATCAATCTCGATAAGATCAAAATTGATTAATTGAAAATAATCGGTTGATTTTAGACTTTTTTCAATTGATTCTCTTGAAAATACAAAATCTTTCGACGAAGGAAAAATTCCCATTGTAGAAGGTAAACTCAATCCATCCTCTGCAATTCCTTTGTACAATTCTTGATTTGTCATAGTTATTTTTAGTTTGTTTTTTGTTAAAGATAAATGTTTTAAGTTCATCAAAATTTTAGCAAAATGTTAAACTTTAAAATGATTAAAGATGATAATTCAGTTCGCATTACGTTAATTTATTGTAATTTTGTTCGCATAATTTTACAATTATGATAGCATCTATGACAGGTTACGGTAAATCCGTATTGGAATTACCTGAGAAAAAAGTAACGATAGAAATCCGTTCTTTAAACAGTAAAACACTAGATTTAAACACGAGAATTCCTTCTTTTTATCGTGAAAAAGAATTAGAAATCAGAAACCTTATTTCAGAAAAAGTTCAACGTGGAAAAGTTGATTTTTCGATGTTAGTAGAGTTAAATCCTGCTGCAAGAAATCAAAATATAAATGCTGAATTAATCAAAAGTTATATGGCAGAATTTAAATCAATCACACCAAATGTGACTGATGGTGAATTATTGCCTGTAGTAATGCGCCTTCCAGACGTTATTTCGTACACGCAAGACGATTTGAGTGAAGACGAATGGAATCAAATTCGCGCAACAATTATTGATGCGATCGACGCATTAAATCAATTTAGATTAGATGAAGGAAAAGTTTTAGAGAAATATTTGACTTTAAACTTGAATAACATTCTTGAGCTTTTAACACAAGTTGTCCCTTTTGAAAAAGAACGAATTGAAACTATAAAAGAACGTTTCAATAAACGTTTAGAAGAATTAAAAGTTGATGTTGATCAAAATCGTTTCGAACAAGAATTAATTTTCTATTTGGAGAAATTTGATATCACAGAAGAAAAAGTTCGTCTAAAAAACCATTGCGAATATTTCTTAAAAGAATTAGCTGGAACTGAATCAAATGGAAAAAAACTAGGATTTATTTCGCAAGAAATTGGTCGTGAAATCAATACATTAGGTTCTAAATCAAATCATTCTGAAATGCAAAAAATTGTTGTTCAGATGAAAGATGAATTAGAAAAAATTAAAGAACAATCGTTAAACATTTTATAATGAAAAAAGGAAAATTAATCGTCTTTTCGGCTCCATCAGGCGCAGGAAAAACAACTTTGGTTCGTTACGCTTTAGAACAATTGGAGAATATCAAATTTTCTATTTCTTGTACAACTAGAGATAAACGCGAAGGTGAAACTCACGGAGAAGACTATTATTTCTTAACACCAGAAGAATTTAAGGCAAAAATTGCAAACGACGAATTCGTAGAGCACGAAGAAGTTTACCGCGATAATTTTTACGGAACTTTAAAATCGGAAGTTGATCGCATTACATCTGAAGGAAATTCTGTAATTTTTGATATTGATGTTATTGGTGCATTGAATATCAAAAAATTGTACGGAGATCAATGTTTAACAGTATTTGTAAATCCTCCATCTTTGGAAATATTGAAAGAACGTTTAATTTCTCGCAACACAGAAAGCGAAGATAAATTGAAACAACGTATTGATAAAGCAGGAATTGAAATGGAAAAAGCTAAAGAGTTTGATATCATTTTATTGAACGACGATTTAGAAACTGCAAAAGCAAAAACCTTAGAAATTATTACAGATTTTATTAAATAATAATTTTTAATCATCATGATATAAATGCCTCGAATAAATAAAATCGAGGCATTTTTGTTATCTTTAGCTTTCGAAAAAATCACTACATAAAATGGAAATAGAAAATAGTTTAGAAATCAACAACGCCAATATTCATTATGTTCACCACGAAATAAATCCAGAAAATCCAACACTTATTTTTTTACACGATTCCTTAGGTTGCACCCAACTTTGGAGAGATTTCCCAAAAGAAGTTGCCGAAAAAACAAATTGTAATTTATTCATCTACGATAGAAAAGGTTATGGAAAATCGTCGCCTTTTACCATTGATCGTCGCGAATTGACTTACATGCATGATGAAGCAGATTTTCTAAATGATTTGGTTCAATATTTCAACTTCAAAGACATTATTTTATTTGGACATAGCGATGGCGGATCGATTGCGTTACTTTATGCTTCGAAATATCATCAAAATTTAAAAGGAATTGTTGTAGTTGGTTCGCACATTATTGTAGAAGAAATTTCTTTACAAGGAATCAGAGATGCAAAAATTGCATATGCAGAAACTAATTTGAAAGAACGTTTGACAAAATATCATGGCGATAAAACGCAGAAAGTTTTTGAGATGTGGACAGAAACTTGGTTACGCCCAGATTTTATTGATTTTGATATTCGAAAAGAATTGCAAAACATCGAATGTCCAACTTTGGTTATTCAAGGAATTGATGATGAATATGGTTCGATTGAGCAAGTAAATGGAATTATCAACAATGTAAAAGGAAGAAAAGAAAGTTATCTTGTTCCTGATGCAAAACATACACCTTACAAAGAGAATAGGACGCCGACTTTGGCAAAAACAGTTGAGTTTATTGATTCGTTATAACGAATCAATAAACCTAAATATTACCATTTTACTCAATTTTTTCTCCTACGTTTAATCCATTTATAAACTTCAAACCACAATACAGATAACATTGCTACAAGCATCGCCATTCCTAATTCTTTTAGATTCAACGAAGAAACTTTAAAAAATAAAGAAATTGACTTTATATACAGTATTGCAAAAAGTATAAGCAATGTAAGAATTATAACGCCAACCATTAAATTATTTTTATTTTTAAAACTTGACCACAAGCTATAATAAAACGATCTATTCGTTAAACTTAACCAAACATTTGAGAAAATCAACGTTGTAAAAACCATTGCTCGGGTTTTCTCTTCATTTCCGCCTAACTGATAAGTGTATTGATAAACAAAAAGCAATCCTAATGTGATGATAATTCCTTGAATAATACTTGTTGAAAGTTCTTTCCAATTCAGAAAAGTTTCCGTCATAGGACGAGGTTTTTCGTTCATAGAATTTTTCTCTAAAGGCTCGTTTTCATACACAATAGAACAGGTTGGTCCCATTACCAATTCTAAGAAAATAACATGAACCGGTGTGAAAATTTGCGGAAAAGCCCAACCTAAAAACAACGGCAATGAAACAATTAATATAATTGGAATATGAATCGAGATAATGTATTGAACAGCTTTTTTAAGATTCGTATAAATGCGTCTTCCAGCAGCTATTCCGATAACTAATTTTCCTAAATCATCATTTGTTAAAATTAATTGCGCAGCTTGTTTGGCTATTTCAGTTCCTTTTTCGCCCATTGCAACACCAATGTGTGCGGCTTTCAATGCTGGTCCATCGTTTACTCCGTCGCCCAACATTGCAACTACTTCTCCATCCTCTTTCAAAGCTTTCACGACGGCTAATTTTGCTTCGGGAAACATTCGTGCAAATAAGACTTTTTCGTCGGCTGCTTTTAATAATTCTTTTTCAGAAAGTTGTGTAATTTCACTTCCTGTAATACTATCTTCAGCATGAATAATTCCTGCCTGATTCGCAATACTCATCGTAGTTTCGGCATTATCGCCTGTAATTACTTTTACTTTTATTCCGGCATTATATATTTTCTCGAAAACCTCATTTATTCCCTTTTTAGGCGGATCATAAAAGACAACAAAACCTAACAATTCAAAAGGTAAATCTTGTTGTTGTTTTGGAAAATCGTTTGAATTAAAAGTAGATTTTGCAACACCCAAAAGTCGGAAACCTTTTGTTCCAAAATCGCGAATAACGTTTCGTAAATGATCTTTTTGTTGATCAGAAAGATTCGAAACTTGTAAAATAGCTTCTGGAGCACCTTTTGCCGCAATTATTCGTTGATTATCTTTATTTTTAAAACAATGCGTCATCATCGGAGGTTTTCCAGATAAAGGATATTCGAAAAACATTTGATATTGATTGCGCTCATCAACCTGTGTTTGTTCGTAAACTCGGTGCAACGTTTTTTCCATTGGATCGAATGGAACAGGTTCACTACTCCACATCGCATATTGTATAATCTTAGAAATTTCGACATCATTGAATTGAATTTCATCAAAAACCGTAGACATTTTTGCATCATAAATCGCTTTCAATTTCATCGAATTTTCGGTAATTGTGCCTGTTTTATCACTACAAATAACAGTTGTGCTTCCTAAAGTTTCGACAACGCTACTCTTTTTTACAATAATTCCTTCGCGTAATAATTTCCATGAACCCAATGCCATAAATGTAGTAAATGCAACTGGTATTTCTTCGGGTAAAATAGACATTGCCAAAGTCAAACCGTTTAATAAACTACTTACAATGTCTTTTGTTTGAAAATAATTGAATCCGCAAACCATTGCAAAAACAATAATTCCAATGATTGCCATTCCTTTCACAAATTTTTCTATCTGCAATTGCAAAGGCGATTTTTCTTCTTTTATAGATAAAATTGACGTTCCTATTTTTCCCAACTTCGTTTCTGCTCCAATGGCTGTCACTTCAAAAATAGCCAAACCAGAAACTGTCAAAGTTCCACTGTAAATTTCTGGATGATCTATATCTTTAAAAACTGACATACTTTCGCCTGTTAAAGCCGATTCATTCACCGAAAAATCATTACTATGAACAATATTTCCATCCGCATTAATCATTTTTCCTTCTTCCGTAATACACAAATCACCAATTGTAATTTCGTGTGTTGGTATCTCAACTAATCGTCCATTACGAATAACTGAACTCAAAGGTTCGTTCAACTTTTCTAACTCTTGCAGAGCTTTTTGATTACGAGAACCTTGGTAAAATGAAATTCCTGTCACAGCAACAATAGCCACAAACATAAATGCAGCTTCGCCCAAATCACCAACCAACACATAAATAATTGATACAGCAATCAAAATTAGCGTCATTGGTTCTTTTAGAATATCAAATAATAAACTATACCAAGCAGAATTCTGTTCACCCTTTATAGCATTATCTCCGTATTGTTGTTGAGCTTTTTTGACTTCAGAATCAGATAACCCTTTTAAATTTTCAGGAATTTTTATAGACATTATTTCAATCGATTAGTGTTTACTAAAGTTACAGCTAAATCCAATTAAAAAATAGTTTAATACTTGATTATATCCTATTTAGATTTGATTTCAATTAAAACAAAAAAATCATTTCTTTCGAAATGATTTTTGCTCTATTATTAAGGAATTAATTTTCGAATGCATCGCAGTTTATGCGAATATTTTTGAGAATCGGTATTGAAAATTCCATTTGTATCGATTGGATCAATTCTAACTTTTCCGTGTGCGTGCAAAATTTTTCCATTGCCACACATAATTCCGACATGAATAATTAGACCTTCTGCATTATCAAAAAAAGCTAAATCACCTGGTTCTGCTTCTTCTACAAAACTCAAAACTTCACCCATTTCCGCTTGTTGATAAGCATCTCTTGGAATTTTATAGCCACCTATTTTGTACACTTGTTGCGTTAAACCAGAACAATCAATACCGAACGAAGATTTTCCTCCCCACAAATAAGGTACATTTAGATAGGCTTTTGCAATTTCTACCAATTGATCTTTTGATTTTTTACCAGACGTATATACCCCAAAATATTCAAAACATTTTGGACCAATTTTGATTTTACTTTCATTCAAAGTACGAACCTCAGCTCCAATTGTCAACGTCATTGGCAAGCCATTTTCCATCGCATGATTATACGGATTAATTGCAAATTTCTCGATCGAATCTTTATTATATTCTTCTTCCGAAATTTCTACAATTTGTTTTGGATCTAGCCAACCTTCGTAACCATCAAAAGCTAACTGAACTTTAGTCCATTTTTCTAATTCTTCTAAAATAATCAACTTTTCTCCAAACAAAACCTGACTCACCATTTCTGATGAATCTCTTGCTTCGTAGCGCAATGGCGCAACACTTACTTGACAAATGGCGTACTTCATTATTTTTTTCGAATTAACGTAATTCCGTCACGAATTGGTAAAATTATCGACTCTACTCGTTTGTCTTTCGTTACCATTTCATTAAATTCTTTCAAAATTTTTGTCGAAGGATCTTTTTTATCTTCCTCTTCCATCATTACTTTTCCGTACCACAAAACATTGTCAACTAACATGGTTCCTCCTGGACGTAAAAGTTCTAAAACTTTTTCAAAATAATAAGGATAACTCTCTTTATCAGCATCAATAAAAGCTAAATCTACAGAATTTTTCTCGATTGTTTCTAATTCTTCGCGTGCATCATTGATTCTAAAATCAATTTTTGAAGCAAATTCAGATTCATCAAAATATTTTCTGCACAAATATTCCAATTCATCATTTTTATCCATCGTAATGATTTTTCCATCAGCAATCAAACCTTCTGCCAAACACAATGTTGCGTAACCTGTAAAAGTTCCTAACTCTAAAATAGTTTTTGGGACTAAAATCTTTGACAAAATACTTAACAAACGACCTTGATATTCTCCCGAAATCATGTGTGGCTGCGTTGTACATTGATAAGTTTCAACACGTAAACGGCTCAAGATTTCAGGTTCTTGATCCACATGATGATCTAAATACGATTCTAAAACTGGTGAAATTTTTATCATACCTTTAAAAAGTCAACAAAATTACAAAAAATGCATTGAATATCGGCTATATAAAGGAAATTTAGAAGAGAAAATTTATCCAAAATAATCAAACCAAAAAAGCATTACTTTTGGGTAATGCTTTTTGTTTTGAAAATTATTTTGATAAGCTTAGACTAAATCTTAACCTCAGCCTTACTTTAAACTTTTCCTTTCTGAATAACAGTTACAACATCTGGATCTAATAATGTTGATGTATCGCCAAAATCAGTTTCGTTGCTTGCTATTTTTCTTAAAATACGACGCATAATTTTTCCGCTTCGCGTTTTTGGTAAACCTGAAACAAACTGTATTTTATCTGGCTTTGCAATTGCTCCAATTAATTTAGAAACTCCATTTTTTATTTCTGCTTCAAGTTCTGGTGAACCTTGTACTCCATCTTGCAAAATCACATAAGCATACAATGCATTTCCTTTGATATCATGAGGATAACCAACAACCGCGCTTTCTGCTACAGCTTCGTGTTCATTTATCGCATTTTCTATTGGTGCAGTTCCTAAATTGTGTCCAGAAACAATCACTACATCATCTACACGTCCTGTAATTCGATAATTTTCCATTACATCACGATACGCTCCATCTCCTGTAAAATAATATCCCGGAAATGTTGAAAAATAGGTTTCTACATAGCGTTTATGATTACCATAAATAGTACGAGCCATAGATGGCCAAGGAAATTTAATTGCTAAACGTCCTTCTGCTTTTTCATTTACTGCTTCTACTTCTTTTCCATGTTCATCCATTAAAACTGGCTGAATTCCTGGAAGCGGTAATGTTGCAAACGTTGGACGAAGCGGCGTAATTCCTGCTAATGGCGAAATCAAAATAGATCCCGTTTCTGTTTGCCACCATGTATCTACAATTGGACAATTTCCTTTTCCAATATAATCATTAAACCAGTGCCAAGCTTCCTCGTTAATTGGTTCACCAACTGATCCTAAAACTTTAAGACTTGATAAATCATATTTCTCGACATAATCTAAGGATTCACGAGCTAACGAACGAATTGCTGTTGGAGCTGTATAGAAATGTGTCACTTTTAATTTTTCGACAATTTCCCAAAAACGTCCAAAATCAGGAAAACTTGGAATTCCTTCGAACATTACTGAAGTTGCTCCACAAGCCAAAGGTCCATAAATAATGTAACTATGTCCTGTAATCCAACCGATATCTGCTGTACACCAATAAATATCGTTGTGCTCCATTTGAAAAATATTATCGAACGAATAAGCCGTTTCCACCATATATCCACCACATGTATGCACCATTCCTTTTGGTTTTCCTGTAGAACCAGAAGTATACAAAATAAACAAAGGATCTTCGGCATCCATAATTTCCGCAGGACAATTATCGTCTACCTTATGCATTTCATCAATCCAAAATTTATCACGTCCACCAACCATAGAAGTAGGCTCGATAGCACGTCGATAAACAATACACGACTGAATAGAAGCACAATCTTTTAAGGCTTCATCACAAATTGCTTTTAAGTTAATTGATTTCGTTCCACGAAAAACTTCGTTTGCTGTCACCAAAACCTTACATTGCGCATCGTTGATACGAGAGGCAATTGCAGCAGAAGAAAATCCTGCAAAAACAATAGAATGTACCGCGCCAATACGAGCACAAGCTAACATCGCGATGGCTAATTCTGGAATCATTGGCATATAAATACACACACGATCTCCTTTTTGTACGCCATTATTTTTTAAGACATTCGCAAATTGGCAAACTTTTGAATGCAATTGACGATATGTAATAATTCTAGATTCCTCTAAAGGATTATTTGGTTCCCAAATTAAAGCTGTTTTGTTTCCATTTTTTTCCAAATGACGATCCAAAACATTTTCGGTAATATTTAGTTGTCCACCTTGAAACCATTTAAAATCTGCTTGTTCAAAATTATATTCAAGTGTTTTGTCCCATTTCTTTTGCCAAACGAAGTTTCCAGCAATTTTATCCCAAAATTTTTCAGGCTCCTCGACACTTTTTTTATACGCTTTCTTATATTCAGAAAACGAATTGATTCTAAAATTGTTAATCATTTTAATTTTAATTGTGGTTTTGAATACTAAATATAAAAAAAGCGAATCAATTTATCAAATTAACTCGCTTATATTTTACAAATGAATAAAAACTATTCTATTTTCCTTTATACGGACTTGCATTGTAATATGCTAAAGCAGTTGGTAAGGCTTCCTTTATTTTAGCCATACGCGTCGCATCCGAAGGGTGAGTACTCAAGAATTCTGAAACTCCTGCATTTCCACTTTTCGCCGCCATACGTTCCCAAAAAGGAATTGCTTGAGAAGGATCATAACCCGCCATCGCCATTAAATACAATCCTGTAACATCAGCATCTAATTCCATTTTACGAGAATAGTTTAGTAAACCAACTTGTGCACCTACAGGATATAATTGTTCAAAAACTTTTGCATATTCTGCATTTCCAATGGATCCACCAACTATTTGTCCTAAACCTTGTGCGGCCATTTGCTGAGAAGCTTGCTCCGCACTATGACCAGCCAAAGCGTGACCAATTTCGTGACCTAAAACAACAGCCAATCCCGTTGCATCTTTGGTAACAGGTAAAATACCTGAATAAACCGCAACTTTACCTCCAGGCATACACCATGCATTTACTTCGTTTGCATTTAACAACGTAAATTGCCATTGATAACCTTGTAATTGAGAAGATATTCCCTTTTCTTGATAATATTTTTCAGCGGCATATTTTAAACGTTCCCCTACTGTTTGCACCATTTTAGCATCGGCAGTACCTGTAATTACTTTCCCTTGTTTAAGAACCTGAGAATATTGATTGTAAGCTGTCGGAAATAAATCTGCATTAGAAACTAATGACAACGATTTACGTCCGGTAACAGGGTTTGTAGCACAAGAAGCTAATACTAAAGCTCCTGCTACAGTTAAAATTATTTTCTTCATATTTTTAAGTTTATTTACCAAGTTTCTTTTTGATTTCGTTCAATTTCATCAATGCTTCAACAGGTGTTAACGTATTGATATCTGTGTTCAGAATTTCTTCTCTTATAGAATCTAAAATTGGATCATCTAACTGAAAGAAACTTAATTGCATATTATCTTGCGTTATTTTCTCCGTTTTATTCGAGATTCCTTCATCTGTTTTCGTTGCTTCCAAAATTTTCAACACATCATTTGCTCTGTCCACCACTCGTTTTGGCATCCCAGCCATTTTAGCAACATGTATACCAAAACTGTGCTCACTTCCTCCTGGAACTAATTTTCTCAAAAATAATATTGTATCTTTTGTTTCTTTGATACTAACATTAAAGTTTTTGATACGTTCCATCGATTTTGACATTTCATTCAATTCATGATAATGCGTTGCAAACAATGTTTTTGGTTTCAAGGCACTTTGATGTAAAAATTCTGCAATTGCCCATGCAATCGAAATTCCATCGTAAGTCGAAGTTCCTCGACCAATTTCATCCAATAAAATCAAACTTCGTTCCGAAATGTTATTTAAGATACTTGCTGTCTCATTCATTTCGACCATAAATGTCGATTCACCTGATGAAATATTATCTGAAGCACCAACTCGAGTAAAAACTTTATCAATGATTCCTAAATCTGCAGCTTGAGCTGGAACAAAACTTCCCATTTGCGCCATCAAAACAATCAAAGCAGTTTGACGTAAAAGCGCCGATTTACCAGACATATTTGGTCCAGTAATCATAATAATTTGCTGATGATCCGAATTTAACTCAACATTATTCGACACATATTGTTCACCAATTGGTAATTGTTGCTCAATCACAGCATGACGACCTTCTTTTATATTTAGTTCAAAACCATCATTAAGAGAAGGTTTTGTGTAATTATTTTTCTCTGCTATTTCTGCAAAAGTTGACAAAACATCCAAAAATGCAATTGCTTTTGCCGTTTGTTGAATCGGTAAAAGTTTAGTGATAATTTCTTGTAACAATTCAATAAATAATTGATTTTCTATAGCAAGAATTTTTTCTTCTGCACCAAGAATTTGTGTTTCGTACTCTTTTAATTCTTCGGTAATATAACGCTCTGCATTCACCAAAGTTTGCTTACGAATCCATTCTTCTGGCACTTTATCTTTGTGCGTATTTCGAACTTCAATATAATAACCAAACACATTATTGAATGCAATTTTCAAGGACGAAATTCCAGTTCGTTCTGTTTCGCGTTGACACATTTGATCCAAATAATCTTTTCCAGAAAACTGAATTTTTCGTAATCGATCCAATTCTTCTGAAACACCTTCTCTAATTACATTTCCTTTTACAATTTGATGCGGAGGCTCGTTAGAAAGTGTATCAAAAATCTTTTGTGTTAAATGATCAATTGGTTCGATTCGAGAAAATAAATCTGCAACTTCTTTGATATTCGATTGTTCAGCAACTTCTTTTATTTCTTCCGAAATTTTCAAACTTTGTGCTAATTGTTGCAATTGACGAGGTGTAATTTTACCTGTCGAAACTTTTCCAGCCAAACGTTCTAAATCGGTTAATTGACCTAATTTTTCTCGCAAATCGTAACGTAAATCTCCAAATTTGTAGAAGTATTCGACAATATTTTGACGACGTTGAATTGATTTCAAATCTTTCAACACCATTACCATCCAACGATTCAACAAACGTGCTCCCATCGGAGTTTTGGTATCGTCTAAAACATTTAATAACGTAACACCTTTTGGATGTGGAGAATAAACCAATTCGAGATTGCGAATCGTAAATGGATCCATCCACACAAAACTATCTTGATTAAGACGCTGAATAGATGTTAGATGCTGAATTTCGAAGTGATGTGTGTCATCCAAATAAGCTAAAATTGCACCCGCAGAAATGATTCCATCTTTTAAATCCTCAATTCCAAAACCTTTTAGATTCTTAGTTTTAAAAAGATTGGTTAATTTATCAACTGCAAAATCATATTGAAAAGCCCAATCATCCAACAAAAATTTACTTTTGACATCAGAAAAATTATATTTAACACGTTTTTGGTAAATCACTTCACTTGGTCGAAACGATTGAATAATTTTCGCTACTTGATCTTCTTGTCCTTCCGAAACCAAAAATTCTCCTGTCGAAACATCTAACAACGCAATTCCAAAAGCTTTATCACCTTGATGAACAGCCATCAAAAAGTTATTCGATTTTGACGATAAAACCTCATCTTGCAACGCAACACCAGGCGTTACCAATTCTGTAACACCACGTTTTACGATACCTTTTACCATCTTTGGATCTTCGAGCTGATCACAAATTGCAACGCGTAAACCGGCTTTCACCAATTTCGGTAAATAAGTATTCAAACTATGATGAGGAAACCCTGCCAAAGCACTATTATCAGAACCATTGGCGCGTTTTGTTAAAACTATATCTAAAATGCGAGAAGCTCGCACAGCATCTTCTCCAAATGTTTCGTAAAAATCTCCCACACGGAACAACAACATTGCATCAGGATATTTCGCCTTGATGGTGTTATATTGTTTCATTAGAGGAGTTTCCTTATTCTTTACTACTTTTGTCAAATTATTATAAATTTTGAACAGCTAAGTTAGTTAAAAACGAAGTGATGAGAAAACTAAAATTAGACGAATTAGGTCGCGTTTCTGCGGAAGAATATAAAGCTATTGAAAAACACCCGATTGTTGTGGTGTTGGATAATGTGAGAAGTATGCACAATGTTGGTGCAGTTTTTAGAACTTCGGATGCATTTTTAATTGATAAAATTTATTTGTGTGGAATTACAGCAACTCCACCTCATAAAGAAATTCATAAAACGGCCATTGGTGCAGAAAATTCTGTTGATTGGGAATATGTGAAAGATTCGAATGAATTGGTTGCTAAATTAAAAGAAGATGGTTATCAAATTGTAACGATTGAACAAACGGAAGGTTCTGTTTTGTTAAATGAATTTGAAGTTGACCAATCTCAGAAATATGCAATTGTGATGGGAAATGAGGTTGATGGTGTGCAACAATCAATCATTGATCAATGTGATACGTGTATCGAAATTCCACAATCAGGAACAAAACATTCGCTTAATGTTTCGGTTTGTACAGGAATTATTTTATGGAAATGGTATGAAAGTTTTATGAAATAGCGTTAAGCAAAAATATAAACTCCAACTTTTCATCAAGTTGGAGTTTTTTGTTATTAAAAATTCACCGAAACATTAATCCATTCTGGATCAAAATCTGCGTTATATTTTTTATAGAAATTAATTGCAGGTTCATTCCAATCCAGAACTTGCCAAACCATTCCGTGGTAATTATTCGCTTTTCCATAAACAATTAATTCATCCAATAATAATTTACCAATTCCAGAACCGCGCATTTTTTCGGTTACAATCAAATCCTCCAAATATAATCTGCGTCCTTTCCAAGTCGAATAACGATCGTAATGCAACGCAATTCCTTCCACATTTCCGTCCACTTCTGCAACCAAAGAACCCCAAACTGGTTTATCTCCAAACCCGCATTCTTCCATTTCTTCTAAGGTTACCGTTACTTCGTCTGGTGCTTTTTCGTATAAAGCTAATTCGTGAATTAACTCTAAAATTCGAGGACAATCTTCTTTTCTTGCTTCTCGTATTGTTACATTTTTCATTATTGTGTGATGTTATTTAGTTATTCGTTATTCGAGACTAGAAATTAGTTATCTAGTTTACGAAACGTAGAATTCATTATTTTTTGTCATTCTGAATATAGCTTCAGCGAAATGAAGAATCTATAGATTCCTCCATTCGTCGGAATAACAAATTCGCTAATTTTTGATGAGATACTGAAACGAGTTCAGCATGACAATTTCTCTAAATTCGAGCTTCGTATTTCTAACTTCGTACTTAAATCGTCATTCCAATTTCGATTCCTTTGATACGACGATATAATTCTGTTGCGTAATTATCAGTCATTCCCGAAACATAATCCAAAATTCCCATTACCTTTTGATACTTTGTTCCTTTCTCATATAAAAACTGAGCAGGAACTAAACGCAAGGCTTTTTTCTCAAACGTTTTGCGTTCTTTTTCATCTTTTAAAATTGGAGGAATAAATTGCGAAAGCAATTCTGACATTACATTATAACCTGCATTTTCAATTTCGAGAACAGAACGATGATTATAAATATTTTCAATCGAGAAACGTTGAATTTCGTCTAAAACTCGTTTCGTTACTTGTTCCGTTTCATTTTTAATCACATCTAATAACGCCGTTTTAAATTCTCCTTTTACAATTTGATCAAAATTATTTTGGTAAACTTCAACCGATTTTTGCGTCAATAAATTAATTGATTTTGCACGTAAATAGGCTATTCGATCATTTTTATCTGAAATTGATTTTAATGTATTTTTTGTTTTATCAATTTGAGATGGATCTAAAGATTCAACTAAATTCAAAAATAATTTTCGGCATTTATCATGATCAATAATTCCTAAACGTTGCGAATCTTCGACATCGATAATCGAATAACAAATATCGTCAGCCGCCTCTACCAACCACACAAACGGATGTCGCTTGTAAATAATTGGTGAATCTTGTTCCAAAATCATATTCGTTTTTTCAGCAATTGTTCGGAAAGCTTCCTTTTGCGCCTGAAAAAATCCAAATTTCTTACGATGCAATTGATTTTTATCTTTTGCAACCGATTCACATGGATATTTTGCAATCGCAGCCAATGTTGAATACGTCAAACGTAAACCACCTTCCGATTTTCCGTTTTGTTGTTGTGTTAAAATTCGAATTGCATTTGCGTTTCCTTCAAAATTGATTAAATCAGCCCATTCGGCTTCAGTAAAATATTGTTTCAAATCTGTTTCATGGCGATCAAAATAAGAAGCAATTGCATCTTCGCCCGAATGTCCAAAAGCTGGATTTCCGATATCGTGACACAAACATGCCGCTGAAATAACATCGTGAATACTATATTTATAAAATTCTTGTGATTCTTTTGTTAATTTATAATTTTCGGAAATAAACTTTCCTACCAAATTTCCCATCGAGCGTCCAACAGACGAAACCTCTAACGAATGCGTCAATCGATTGTGGACAAATACACTTCCTGGCAAAGGAAAAACTTGCGTTTTGTTCTGCAAACGACGAAAGGCAGACGAAAAAATAATACGATCATAATCACGCTGATATTCTGATCTCGCATCCGACGTATCGTTTGTATTGCTGCGTTGATTGGTGTAAATATGATTGAGAAGTTCCATAAACTGATTTAGAAAACGAATTTAACGAATAATGTTCAGTCATAAAAAAATCCGAACGGTTTCGTTCGGATTTTTGGGTTTATTCGTGAAATTTTAAAAGATTTTTCATTCTTTCTGTAATATATTCATCTTGAAGAAAATTTGCTTCATTAAAGTTTAAATCAAACTTATATTGAACAGCTAACTCTTTTAGAATTTCAATTTCAGCTTTTATCTCTCCTTCAAACCAGTTGTCCCAAGCAAACAAAATTATTTTTTCATTTTTAGCTAATTTGTAAAAGTCGAAATCAATTGATTTATCAAAAATTTCATCATCATATTCACAAATAATTTTCCATTTATCTTTTACTAATTCATTAATAATTAAATAAAAAATATCAGTTTCAATATTTGTGACAATTTTAAAATTCATTAATCAAAATAGTATTTCTACCAACTACCAGATGCTCCTCCGCCTCCGAAGCTTCCGCCTCCGAAACCACCAAAGCCGCCTCCGCCACCAGATGATCCACCCCAAGAACTACCTCCTGAGCCGAAACCTCCGCCACCGAAAACAGAACTTCCTGTGTTCATAATGATAATATCATCTAACAAACTTCTTCGTCTGCCACCATTTCCTCCATTATTTCCTCCTTTACCTTTCGAAATAATAATAAAGATAAAAATGAAAAATCCTATGGCAAAAATCAATGCAAGCCAATCCATTTCTGGTTCTTGCGATTTTGGTTTGTCTTGCTTATATTTTCCTGCAAAAGCTTGAAAAATAGAATTGACTCCAGCATTTATTCCACCAGCATAATCACCTTGTTTGAAATACGGAATAATAACATTGTCAATAATCGATTTGTTGACACTTGGCGGTAAATAAATTTGAGCTCCATAACCTGTTCTAATCGTAATCTTACGATCTTGTTCACTTAAAACAATTACAACTCCATTATCTTTTCCTTGTGTACCAACTTTCCATTTTTCACCAATATCATTTGCAAACATTTCTAACGGATAACCATCTAGAGACTTCACTGTTAATACCAAAATTTGAGTAGATGTTGAATCATCATAGGCTACTAATTTTCGTTCTAATTCATCCAATTGCATTGCATCAAAAACATGTGCATAATCTTGCACAAGCTTTTTAGGCGGATGTTCCATCTTCACCAATTCATCCGGTGTCTGCCCAAAAACGGTTAAAATTGAAAGAAAAAAAGTTAGAAAAAAGTATTTAACTGTAGCTAATTTCATCTGGTAATTCGTTTGTATCATCCTCTTGATAAGGAAAATATTTTTTAAGTGCTTTGCCTGTTTTTTTTATTCCTTCACAAAGCCCTTTTACATAATGTTCTTTTTTGAAATGCTTGATGACCTCTTCTTTTATATCATCCCAAAAATCATCTGGTGTCACTTGATCAATTCCTTTATCACCAATAATTGTAAAGTTATGATCGGTTGGTGAAACATGAAACAACACACCATTTCTATCTTTGGTTTTGTGCATTTCCAATTGCTCGAAAACTTCTAAAGCTTTGTCAAAATGATTGGGAGAAGATTCGAATTCAATATGAACTCGAATTTCCCCACTTGTATTTTTCTCCGCTTTTTGGATGGCTTCGATTATTTTTTTTTCATCTTTAGAGGAAAGAAATTTATGTTTCTTATTTCCCATAATGATTAGAATTCTACTTTAGGAGCATTCTCAGATCCTGCAGCAGCTTTGAAATAACCTTTTTTCGTAGCACCTGTAAAACCAGCGATTAAGCTGTTAGGGAAAGTTACAATCATGTTGTTAAATTTCTCTGCAGCATCGTTGTATTTTTTTCTTTCAAATAAAACTTCTTGTTCGATAGAAGATAATTCTGCTTGTAAAGAAGTAAAGTTTTGATTGAATTTAATATCTGGATATTTTTCAACAGAAACCAATAAGCGGCTTAATGTAGATCCTAATTGAGCTTGAGCTTGTTGAAATTTCGCAATATTTGCATCTGTTAATTGACTTGGATCATCAATTTTAATTTGATTAGAAGTCGCTTTTGCACGTGCATCAATCACAGCTGTTAACGTTTCTTTTTCCATATTCGCAGCACCTTTTACCGTGTTCACTAAATTTGGAACTAAATCTGAACGTTTTTGATATGTATTTTCTACATTCGACCATTGTTTTTGCACACCTTGGTCTGTTGTTTTGATCGTATTCGAAACTCCAATTCCCCAGAAAACGATTCCTGCAAGAAGTAAAAGAATCACTCCGCCAATAAGACATCCTTTGTTTTTCATAGTATTTTTAATTTATTATTACGTAAAAATAGTGTTTTTTAAACAATATTTTATCAAAAATAAAACCGAGCTTATTTCTAAACTCGGCTTTAATATTTTTTGGATTTTAAGCGTTTAATTTAATAATGTTTTCGCCCAACTTTCTTCAATCGGTAATAACCAATTTTGCTTAAAATCATTCAAAGAAGAAATTCCATTATTGAAAACTTTTACATTTTTGATTTCTCCTTCTTTTACTTTTTGTTTGAATGTTGGTAATTTTTCGATAAAAACTTCCTGTTCATTTTCATACGAAACTAACATTCTGTTCAATAAATCGAACGAATAATCTGCATCAATTTCGCGTACGATTTTCGTTAATTTATCGATAGAACAACCACTTGCTGTCGCTTGATTTTCGTCTACACCAACTACAATAAATTGATCATAAGGTAAATCAAAATCAGCTAAAAGTTCAGCGCCATGCGCATTCCAATCCGCTATAAAAGTATTTAGTTTAGCTGTAATAGCTTGCTTTTCTTCTGTTGAGAATTTACGATTGGCTTGAAAAATCCAAATTCTTGAATCGTCTGCTAAATTCATTTTCTCTTTGTTTAAAATTTGTGTTTCAAAGATACGGAAATTTTAGATGTTAGATGTTAGATGNNATGTTAGATGTTAGATGTTAGAAAGCTAAAATTTTTACATAAAAAAGCCATCTCAAAGAGATGGCTTTTTTATATTATTTTTATAAATTCGATTATAAATCTTTCGCTTCCATAATCAATTCAGCTAAGTCTTTTACCATAACCGTTGATTCTTTTTCGAAGTGTTTTACACCGTCTGTCATCATTGTATTACAAAATGGACAACCTGTTGCGATAATGTGCGGCTCTTTCTCTAAAGCCTCTTCTGTACGTTCTACATTGATGTCTTTGTTTCCTTTTTCTGGTTCTTTGAACATCTGCGCTCCACCAGCACCACAACATAATCCACGTGTTTTGCAACGTTTCATTTCGACTAATTCGGCATCTAATTTTTCGATTAATTCGCGAGGCGCTTCGTACACATCGTTACCGCGACCTAAATAACAAGGATCGTGGAAAGTGATTCGTCTTCCTTTGAACGTTTCAGAACCTTCTAATTTCAATTTACCTTCGTTGATTAACTGCTGTAAATATTGAGAATGATGCAAAACTTCATACTCTCCACCTAAACTTGGATATTCATTTTTCAACGTATTGAAACAATGTGGACAAGTTGTAACGATCTTTTTCACTTCGTAAGCATTCAGAACTTCAATATTCATCATAGCTTGCATTTGGAAAACAAATTCGTTACCAGCACGCTTTGCAGGATCACCTGTACACGATTCTTCTGTTCCTAAAACGGCGAATTCTACGCCAATATTATTTAAAATTTTAACGAATGCTCGTGTTATTTTTTTAGCTCTGTCATCAAAACTTCCGGCGCAACCAACCCAAAACAAAACTTCTGGTTGTTTGCCTTCGGCCATATATTGAGCCATTGTTTTAACTGTAATATTTGACATATTTTTTTGTAGTCTTTGTGTTATTTGAATGGATTTAGTTTAATGTTTTCCATCATCAAAAACTTGAATCGAAACATTTTTTTCAACCAAATCTGTAAATTTACCATTGTATCGTGTCGCTTTTACTAAATGGTTGTCAACCCAATGATAATTTCCTCCACGAGGTTTTCCCATTAAAAGTCCATGGTATTTGAAACCATGTTTTTTCAACCAAATTTCTGTGTACTCACGATGTTCTTCTGTACGTGATGTAAAAAATGTGATAATATGTCCTTCGTCGTACCATTTGTTTAATGTTTCTAAAGCATCTGGATATAATTCTGCTGTTAGCATACGTTCTGGTTCTTCGTTTGGAATATCATCGCAAATTGTTCCATCAATGTCAATTAAATAATTTTTAACATTTTCTGGTAAAATAGGACTTACTCTTTCTCCGTTTTCAATTTTTTCCTCTAAGAAATTTTCCATGTGTGCTGTGTTTGTGTGTTATGTACAAAAATTAATAGTTCTTTGAGAATGAGTAATTGTATTTTACAATTTTAATCGTTTGCCCAATTCAATCTATCCGCATTGTTAAATTGCCAAGGAGCTCCATTGTTTTCGACATTTGTCATCATCATGTTCAACTCGTTTGGTGCAGCAGATTGTTCCATTACCAAATAACGACGTAAATCAACAATAATTGATAACGGATCGATATTTACTGGACAAGCCTGTGTACATGCATTACAAGATGTACATGCCCATAATTCTTCTGGTGAAATGTAATCGTTGACAAGCATTTTACCATCATCCACAAAACTTCCGTTTGCATCGATGTTTTTACTTACTTCTTCTAAACGATCACGAGTATCCATCATAATTTTTCGAGGAGATAATTTTTTCCCTGTCAAATTTGCTGGACATTCAGATGTACAACGCCCACACTCCGTACATGTGTAGGCATTCAATAATTGTACTCTGTTTAAATCAAAAATATCTTTTGCTCCAAATGTTTCTGGCTCTCCCTGTGGTTCGGCAGGTGCTGCGTAAGGATCTGCATTTGGATCCATCATCATTTTTACCTCATCTGTTACAGATTGTAAATTATTGAATTCTCCTTTTGGTTCTAACTTAGAAAACCATGTATTTGGAAAAGCCAAAATGATGTGTAAATGTTTTGAATAATACAAATAATTTAAGAAAAAGAAAATTCCGATGATATGAAACCACCAAGCTGCTCTTTCTATAATTGTAATAAATGTGATGTCGTTGAATTGACTAATAATTGGTGCTGTTAACCAAGAAGAAATTGGAAAAGATCCTGTTTCGATATAATGAGGTGCACCCATTTTTTGTAACACTTGATCTGCACCATTCATTGTAAATAAAGCCAACATAAATGCAACCTCCATAATTAGGATATAATTAGCATCGTCTTTTGCCCAGCCTTTCATTTCTGGTTTCCAAAAACGTCCAACTTTTACAAAGTTTCTTCTACAGAAGAAAATGATACACGAAACCATCACCAAAAAGGCTAAAATCTCGAAAAACCCTATCATTCCGTTATAGAAACCTCCTAAGAAACTTAGAATACGGTGTGTTCCGAATACACCATCGATGATAATTTCTAATACTTCGATATTGATTAAAACAAATCCTACATAAACAAAAACATGTAGAATACCAGCAAGAGGACGAACAGTCATTTTACCTTGTCCTAAAGCCACACGAGCCATCGTTTTCCACCTTTCCGCAGGATGATCGAAACGATCTATTTCTTTCCCTAATTTGATGTTACGTATAAGTTTCTTTACGTTTTGCGCAAAGAACCAAATACTTCCTATCATAATTAGAAGAAAGATTACATTTGGAATGTACTTCATCATTTTTTATTAGTCTTTTTGTGAGTTTTGAGTATTTAAATTTTAGTTTTGATTTTATGGCTGAACTGGTTGCTTTTTACCAAAAACAGAGATGTTCACATAACGACTTGGGTTTTTCTTTAAGTCTGTTACCAATTCATTCATATTTTTGATTGTTGCTTCAAGTTCGTTAGCAAGCGTTTCATCTTTTGCTAATTTTCCTAAAGAACCTTTTCCATTATTCATATCTTCTAACAATGTATTTAAGTTTTTAGACGCATTTTCAAAATTCTTAATCACTTGATCTAATTCTAACGCGTTTAATTTATCCGCAGTTTTTCCAAATTTGTCAACCGTAGCTTTTGCAGAAGCCATTGTAGCACTTGCATTGTTAAGCGTTGTGTTCAATGTCTTTTCGTTTGTTTTGATCAAATTATTTGCACTATTTGATGTTGCAGTCAACGATTGCGCTGTTTTGTCGAACGAATCAATTGTATGATTCAAGTTTCTCAACATTGCTTTAATATCTTGTTGAGTTGACGGATCCAAAACATTGTTTACACTTCCTAATGTTTGATTAAAACTTAATAAAACACTATCTAACTTTGCTTGTGTTGGCGTTAATTGTTTCGTCAAACCATCTAACATTCCGCCTGCAATACGACCTTGTAAATAATCACCATCTTTTGCTACATCTGGTCCATAGTCTAATAAAAGTCTAACTTCTGGTCCAGACATAATTCCTGGTTCGTAAATTTCTACAATTGTTTTTTTCGAAAATTGAATATCTTTTTCGACAGAAATCACGACTTCAAAATAGATAGGTTTTGCAGTATCTATAATTTTAATTTCTTTCACCTGACCAACTCTCAAACCGTTTACAGAAACAGGTTTAGAAGGAGCTAATCCGCTTACATTTTCGTATTTTACAGTAAACAAACGTCCTGATGAAAAAATATTTTGACCTTTTAAGAAATTGAATAGCATGAAAAAACCTACTAAGGTTAAGATGGTAACAACTCCTATTTTTAATTCTTTAGATAACTTCACTTGTTATGATTTTATGCAAAAATAAAATTTAATTTGTAAAGAAACATTTTATATTACGTTTACATTGGTTCTTCACCATTAAATGTAACGATAAAGGCGTTTCTAAAACCTTTGTCTTGTACTTGTTTCAATGTTTTTTGAGCAGATTCCATTGTTTTATCAGAGCCATAATAATATTTCTGAAGTCCACCTTCTTTTACTCGCAACACATTTGTCAATCCATTAAATTTTTCGTCTTTGTCTTTATATTTTTTATTTGATGTCATAAACTGAACACGATAATTTTTACCACCTTCTAATTTTTTATTCGTTTCAAATTCTACAATTTTTGCACCAGAAAATCCTTTACGTTTTACCGTTTGCAACAAATCATCTGCACGAGATTGTAAATCTGTTTCTCCGTAATAATACACGTAATTATCACCTTCCTGAATTACATCTAAATCTGTTAAACCTCTTAATTGCGGCGAAGTTGAAGAAAATTTCATTTTAGACTCCATTACCCTTACCTTCAATTTTTTTCCTTCTACAGGTTTTTCAACTTTTTTAACTGGTTTAGGTTTTTCGTCCTCGTCCTCTACTCCACTTCTACGATCATATTCTTTTTTGAATTGTTTAAAAGCTTCATAAATTGTAGTCGTCGTTTTATCTTTTCCTTCGTCTGATGCTAAAAATGTTCCTTCATCATAATTCGAAATAAATCCTAACTCTACCAAAACAGAAGGAGAAGCATTTCCTCTCAACACGTGAAAATTTGCTTGTTTAACACCTCTACTTTTTCTGAAATCACGATTTACGAAACCTTTTTCTACCAAATCTGCAAAACGAATAGATTGTTCTTTATAAGCTGCATTCATAATCTCAAAAGCGATAACCGCTTCCGGATCATTTGGATTAAATTTTTCGTAACGTTCTTGATCTTTCTCTAAAAACACAACCGAGTTTTCACGTTTAGAAACTTCATCTGTTTCGTTAGATCGTTTCAATCCCATTACAAATGTTTCTGTTCCTGTTGCGCTTTTGTTATCAGCCGAATTACAGTGAATCGAGACAAATAAATTCGCATGATTATCATTTGAAATTCGTGTACGTTCCCATAATTCTAAAAAAATATCTGTATCACGTGTTAAAACAACTTTAACATCTTTGTGATTTTTCTTAATTAACTCCGCTAATCTTTTCGAAACATCTAACGTGATATTCTTTTCATAATCAGCGACTCCCCTTGCTCCAGCATCATGTCCACCATGACCAGCATCAATAACAATTACAAAATTTTGCTTTTTTTGTGCAAATGAAAATGTAGAAAATACCATCATCATCGCAAAAAATAAATACTTTTGTATGTTAATCATTTTTAAACTCATACTATAGGTTTGTTTTTTTGATTAATTTTGACGCAATTTATAAAAAATAAGTTTTTCAATTTGTTTACAAAGGCAATTAAATCGATTTTATTTTTTAGTCCAGTTATGGTTTGCACCGTTTCTTTTGGACAAGTTAAGCAAAATAATAACGATAAAGATCACTCTAAGATAGTTTCTGATTCTGTAAAATTAGATACTATTATCCCTGTAAAAGAGAAATTAGAGTTTGTGGTAGAGCACAATTCCGAGGACGAAATACATAATCGTAAAAAACGTATGACTTACCTTTTGCGTAAGGCACATGTAGTTTACGGCGATATGACTATTGATGCAGATTATATCGAACTAAATTGGGATACAGGTGATGTATATGCCGAAGGTAAGCGCGATTCTATTGGGAATATTATTGAAAAAACTAAGTTTACACAAGGTCAACAAGAAATTTTGCAAGATGCTTTCAAAGTAAATTTCAAAACGAAAGTTGGAATTGCATATAACATTCGCATGACGCAAGAAGATGGAATCATCATTGCTGATAAAGCGAAGCGTGTCAATGATTCGGTAATGTTGTTAAAACGTGCCGATTTTACAACGGATACTTATTTTAAAGAAGGAAAAGATACTCGACCAGATTATTTTCTTCGCGCCAAAGAAGGAAAAATGATTGATAAAAATGGTAAGAAAACATTAATTACCGGACCTATCAATATGTGGATTTATGACGTACCAACGCCCTTAGCATTGCCATTTGGTTACATCCCAGCGATGGGTGCAAAACGTGCCGCAGGTATTTTGATGCCTCGCCCAGGTGAGCGTACAAATCTTGGTTTCTTTATCGAAGATTTAGGGTTTTATGTTCCATTTGGAGATAATTTTGATTTAAAACTTTCGGGAGATATCTATACAAAAGGTAGTTGGGCTACTAGAGCCGAGTCTACCTATAAAAAACGTTACAAATACAATGGGCGACTTGCAGCGAATGTAGAAAATCGCTTAACTGGTATCAAAGGTCTTACAGAAGGCTCTAATGCCTTTTCTAAACAAAGTATGTTTGGTGTTATGTGGTCACATAGCCAAGATCCGAAAGCAAATCCATATTGGTTATTCAATGCCAATGTTAACTTTTCGAGTTCGAAATATTACCGTGAATCTGTACGAAATCAATACATTAATACTGGACAAGTTTTTACAAACAACGTTAACTCGTCTATTAACTTAACAAAAAACTTTGAGAATGCTCCACTAACAGCTCAGTTGAGTATGTCGCACTCTCAAAATTACAATACTGGAGATATTAACATTGCATTTCCTCGTTTCAACTTGACTATGTCTCGTATTTTCCCGTTTGCAAAGAAAAATATGCCAAAAGAAGGTTTAATTCAGAATCTTGGTTTAACGTATAGTATGCAAGCTGGAAATGAAGTTAACACCAACGACAAAGACATCTTTACAGACAAAATGTGGAAAGATCAAATGCGAATGGGTGCGAATCACAAAATTGGTTTGCAGACAGGTATTACACTTGCTAATTATTTCCCATTAACACTTTCTTCTGACTATAATGAAGTTTGGGGTGATAATCGTTTGATTAAAAATTACAATTCTGTTAACGGAAAAATAGAGGACACAACATTGAAAGGATTCAATTCATATCGAACATTTAATTTCAATGCTTCTGTTTCAACTAATATTTATGGATTATATCTTAATCCAAATAAAGATGCTAAGATTTTAGGAATTCAGCACGTGATTACACCATCTATTGGTTATAGTTATACGCCGGATTTCCAAAGTCAATCTTGGGGATATTACAAAGCTTATCAAAACCAAAATCAAGAAGAAGTTTGGTACAATCAATATCAAAACATGTTGTATGGTGTATCAATTCCTGGTTTGACAAATTCATTAAACTTTGGAATTTCGAACAACTTAGAGATGAAAGTAAAAGATGCAAATGACCCGAAAGGTTTCAAAAAAGTAAAGATATTTGAATATTTACGTTTGAGTTCATCTTATAACTTCTCTGCAGATGAATTTAAACTTTCTCCAATCAGTATTAACGGAATGACATCTTTGTTTGATAGAAAAGTAAACGTACAATTTTCGTCAACTGTTAATCCATATAAAATTCAACGTTACATGAATGCTGAAGGAAGTGAAGTTGCTCAATACATTGATGAACTTGGCTTAGGAAATCTTCGTATTTCGAATATGACATTAGGAACTGGTTATACATTTGACAATAGTACATTTGGCGGAAAACGTTTCGATGCCAAGAACTATAAAAAACGTGGAACAGTTCGTGATGAAAATTTCTATTATGACAGCGATAATTATGCGCAATTTGCTATTCCTTGGAGTTTAACAGCTAATTTAAGTTATAATTATAGCAAAGGAACAGAACGAAAAGGAAGTAGCACAGGTTCTATTGCAATGAATGGTAAAATTTCGCCAACACCATATTGGGCAATTTCTGCAAATGCAACTTACGATTTCATCAAAAGTGAAATAACTTATGTACGTTTTGGTTTTGAAAGAGATTTACGAAGCTTTACCTTATCATTCAACTGGACACCAATGGGAACATATAAAAGTTATGATTTCTTTATCGGAATCAAAGCATCAATCTTACAAGATTTAAAATACAACGATAGATCAAGACTTAATTACTAAAAAATATTAATATGAAAAAACAAATCGTTCATACAGAAAAAGCACCACAAGCAATTGGACCTTATTCACAAGGTGTAAAATACAACGGATTTATTTACACATCAGGACAAATTCCTTTCAATGTAGAAAAAAATGAATTGGTTACAACAGGTATTCAAGATGAAGTTCATCAAGTAATGAAAAATGTAATTGCAATTTTAGAAGCTGGCGGAACAACAATTGACCAAGTTGTAAAAACAACAATTTTTGTTAAGGATTTGAATGATTTCAACGCAGTTAACGAAGTTTATGCTTCTTATTTTAATGACGAAAATTATCCTGCACGCGAATGTGTAGAAGTTGCTCGTTTACCACGCGACGTAAATGTTGAAATTTCTGTAATCGCTATTGCAGACTAATAAAATATTATGCTAAAAGACAAAACTGTATTAAGAAACACAATTGCTGTAATAGTAGGATTAGCTGTTATCTACGCTATCATACAATTTGGTCTTATATACAACGCGGATAGATTGGGATGGGACAACAAAGTTTTTCCGGAATGGAGACACATCATCAAATACTTTTCGCACCAAGAAGGAAAAAAATTCGAAGTTCAATTTTTTGGATCAATGCTCGCAATTAGTGGAATTGCAGCTTTAGTTGGAGGTGTTATAACAGCACTTATCGTAAGAAGAGCTAAACAAGCTTACACGATGTTTGTAGGTTTTATTGTGTTAATCGTTGCATTAGGCGACGTTCTTATCACGCCTTATCACCCAACTTGGTACGAAATTGCGATCTGTCCAGTTTTATTCTTTTCATCATGGATTGGAGGTTTAATTGTAGATTTAATTTACAAAAGATTTTTAAAAAAATACAAACCATCCAGCCAATCATATTAAACTAACATTATGTCTGAAAAAGATAGAAAAATTAGAGTTGCCATCTCGATTGGTGATTATAACGGAATCGGAATTGAGGTTATCTTAAAAACCTTACAAGAAAAAGAAATAACAGAGTTTTTTACGCCTGTTATTTTCGGTTCAACCAAATTATTATCGTATCAAAAAGATCGTTTAAAATTTGACCGAATCAATTTTCAAGGTATTCAAGATGCGAATCAAATTGTAGACGGAAAAATCAATGTGGTTAATCTTTGGAAAGATCAAATTGATGTACATTATGGTAAAGTAACCAAAGAAGCTGGTGAACACGCTTATCAATCATTAAAAGCGGCTGCAAAATCTGTTTCAGATGGTTTTACTGATGTTTTGGTAACGGCTCCAATTAATAAAGATAATATTCAGTCCGAAGAATTTCATTTCCCAGGTCATACCGAATATTTAGGAGATGTTTGGGGAGGAAAACCTTTGATGTTCTTAGTTTCAGAGAAATTGAGAGTTGGTTTAGTAACGCAACATATTCCGATTAGCGAAGTTGCAAAACAAATTAATCCAAAATCTGTTTATGCAAAAATTCAACAAATTCATAAAAGTTTGATTGAAGATTACGCCATCGAAAAACCAAAAATTGCAGTTTTAGGTCTTAATCCTCATGCAGGTGACAATGGTCTGTTAGGATCAGAAGAAAAAGAAATTATTTCGCCAGTTATCGAGCGCTGCATTAACGAAAATCAATTAGTTTTTGGACCTTATTCGGCAGATAGTTTTTTCAATCCAAGTAATTTAGACGCTTTTGATGCTGTTTTGGCCATGTATCACGATCAAGGATTGGTTGCTTTCAAAACAATTAGTTTTGATGAAGGAGTTAATTATACAGCTGGATTAAAATTTGTACGAACTTCGCCAGATCATGGTGTAGCTTACGACATCGCAGGAAAAGGAATTGCAAACGAAGAATCATTTAAGGAAGCTATTTTTTCAGCAATCGAATTATATAAAAATCGAAACGAATACCAAGAGCTAACAAAAAATGTATTGCAACATATTCCTCTAAAATTAGAAAAAGGCGATAATAAAGAATAAAAATTTAAAATAAGTTGCAAAGAGCTATTAATTTTAAATAAATTAGATTATCTTTGCACACCTTTTTGTGGTATGGACAAGTTAAAAAATTATAATATTGTATTTACAAGCTTGCCTTTTGGTAAGAGTGATTTTACATTCGAATTATCACAATCGTTCTTTGATTTATTTGAAATTGAGCAAGATTTTGACAATCCTAATTTAATTGCAACAATTATTTTAGATAAAAAATCGACAATGCTTGAGTTAGAAATCAGCTTAAAAGGAGACATTACAGTCCCTTGTGATTTGACTGGAGAATTGTTTCAACAAGAAATTTCAAATAATGCAGAATTAATTGTTAAATTTGGAGACGAGTTTGACGATACTGATTTTGAAATGTGGGTAATTCCAAGAGAGGAATACCAAATCAACGTTGCGCAAGTTCTTTATGAATTGGCAATGCTATCAGTACCAACAAAACGAATTCATCCCGATGTCTTGAATGGCAAAAGCGATTCTGAAATGATTGAATTGTTAGACCAATACAGCATTTACGAATTAGACGAAGATGCAGAAGACGAGCATGACGATGACGATAACAATGATGACGATGACGATAATAACGACATTGATCCTCGTTGGGCAAAATTGAAAGATTTGAAACCTTAATTGGTTTTTATTATTAAAATAAATTATAGAAATAAAGAAAAAAAAGTAGTTAGATATGGCACATCCTAAGAGAAGACAGTCGTCAACAAGAAGAGATAAACGTAGAACACACTACAAAATCGAAGCTCCACAATTAGCAATCGATAAAACAACAGGTGAAGCACATTTATATCACAGAGCTCACTGGTCTGACGGAAAATTATACTACAAAGGTAAAGTAGTATTAGAGAAAGTACAAGAAGTTACTGAATAATATAATCTTCGAAAGATTTTGAAGCTGTTTCTAAAAAGAAACAGCTTTTTTTATTTTTTTTTCAATACCTTTGAAATCGTTTTATAAAAAACAAACATAAAAGGTCAAATAAAAAACCGCATTATATGGACATTAAAGACATTCAAAATTTAATTAGATTCGTATCAAAAGCAGAAGTTGCTGAAGTAAGCATCAAACAAGATGACATCGAAATCAAAATCAAAACTTTAGCAAGCGTACCTGCACAAGTTGCATCTCAACAAATTTATGTACCACAAGCTCCTGTAGCTCCAATTGCCGCTCCTCAAGCGTCAGCAGCTGCACCAGCAAATAACTCTACAACATCAACAGAAGAAGAAAATAGTAATTTAATTACAGTTAAATCTCCTATGATTGGTACTTTCTACCGTGCTGCAGGACCAGGTAAAGAACCTTTTATTAATGTAGGTGATGCTATTGCTCCAGGTAAAGTTTTATGTATTGTTGAAGCAATGAAGCTATTCAACGAAATCGAATCAGAAGTTTCTGGAAAAATTGTAAAAATCTTAGTGGACGACGCTAGTCCAGTTGAGTACGATCAACCATTATTCTTAGTTGATCCAGCTTAATCAATTACATCTAAAAAATTATGTTTAAAAAGATATTAATCGCTAATAGAGGTGAAATTGCAATGCGTATTATACGTACTGCAAAAGAAATGGGAATCAAAACGGTTGCCGTTTACTCTAAAGCAGACGAGACTTCATTACACGTACGTTTCGCTGACGAAGCTGTGTGTATTGGTCCTGCTCCAAGTAAAGATTCGTACCTAAAAATGGCTAACATCATCGCGGCTGCAGAAATTACTGACGCGGATGCTATTCACCCAGGTTACGGGTTTTTATCTGAAAACTCAACTTTTTCTAAAATCTGTGCTTCTAACGGAATCAAATTCATCGGTGCTTCTGCAGAAAATATCGAGCGTATGGGAGATAAAGCCAATGCGAAAGCTACTATGAAAGAAGCTGGTGTTCCTGTAGTACCAGGTTCTGATGGTTTATTAGAAAGCTATGAGCAAGCCTTAGAAGTTGCGCGCGAAATTAAATACCCAGTTATGATGAAAGCTACTGCCGGTGGTGGTGGTAAAGGTATGCGTGCAATTTGGAAAGAAGAAGATTTATTACACGCATGGGAATCTGCTCGTACAGAAGCTGCTGCAGCTTTTGGTAACGACGGAATGTATATGGAAAAATTAATCGAAGAACCACGTCATATCGAGATTCAAGTTGCAAGTGACCAAAACGGTAAAGCTTGTCACTTATCAGAACGTGACTGTTCTATTCAACGTCGTAATCAAAAATTAGCAGAAGAAACCCCTTCTCCAATCATGACAGACGAATTACGTCAACGTATGGGAGATGCAGCAGTTAAAGCTTGTGAATATATAGGTTATGAAGGTGTTGGCACAATTGAATTCTTAGTTGACAAACACGGAGATTTCTACTTTATGGAAATGAATACTCGTATCCAAGTAGAGCATCCAATTACTGAGCAAGTAACAGGTTTCGATTTAATTCGTGAACAAATTATGTTAGCGGATGGTGAGCCAATCTCTGGTCAAAACTATTATCCAAACGGACATTCTATCGAGTGTCGTATCAATGCAGAAGATCCTTATAACGACTTCCGCCCTTCTCCAGGGAAAATTACAAATATTAATATTCCTGGTGGTAACGGTGTTCGTGTTGATACACACGTTTATGCTGGATATACAATTCCACCAAATTACGATTCTATGATTGCAAAAATCATTGTTACTGCACAAACGCGTGAAGAAGCAATAGCAAAAATGAAACGTGCGTTAGGGGAATTTTATATCGAAGGTATCAAAACAACGATTCCTTTCCACTTACAGTTGATGGATAATCCAGATTTTATCGCGGGTAATTACACAACTAAATTTATGGAGGATTTTGTTTTTGACGAATCTTACGCAAATTACGGAGAATTATAAGAAATTAAATTTTCGAAATATTGAAAATCCAGAACGTATATTCTGGATTTTTTTATGTCATTGTGTCAGCAAAAATCAAATGGCTTAATTGTTGAAAATATCACCTCAGAAAAGTAGTAAATAATCAATTCAATCATTCCATCTAAAATCAAAATATCAAGTATTTGATAAGATTCCATCCGAATTGTTAATTTATAGTGAATGAATTGATTGTAATATTACTTTTTACTATTAAAAATCATTAATAATTTATACATTTGCACTCCAAATTTAAGGTAGATGAATATTACTAAAAATACAACAGACAAATTAAACGCAGTATTAACTGTAACTGTTGATAAGGCAGATTATCAAGAAAAAGTAGTTGATGTATTAAACCAATACAGAAAAACAGCTAACATCAAAGGTTTCCGTAAAGGACAAGTTCCTATGAGCTTTGTAAAAAAACAATACGAACAAGCTGTTGTTTTTGATACAGTTAACGAAATTTTACAAAAAAGTGTATCTGAATACATCAACACAGAAAAATTATCAATCTTAGGAAATCCAGTTCCAGTAATGAAAGATGTTGATTGGGATGCTGATCAATTATCATTTGATTTCGAATTAGGATTAGCTCCAGAATTTGATGTTGATTTATCTAAAGTAGAAGTTGACAGCTACAAAGTAAAAGTTGCTGACGACGAAATCCAAAAATATGTAGATAATTTCGCTGCTCGTTTTGGATCATTAAAATCTTTAACTGAAGCTGAAGCTGAAGCTGTATTGAAAGTAGAAGCTGCTGTAGAAGGACAAGAAGCTAAACCAACATTTATCCGTTTAGAAGAATTGAAAGATGCTTCTGCATTTATCGGTAAAAAAGCTGGTGATGTTGTAGAAGTAAATTCTAACGATATTTTTGACACTGCTGAAGAAGCTGCACAACAATTGAACACAGAAGTTTCTGAAGAAGGAACTAACGTTACGTATACAATCAAAGAAATTAACAAAGCTGAAAAAGCTGAAGTTAATCAAGAATTATTTGATAAAGTTTATGGAGAAGGAGCTGTAGATTCAGAAGAAGCTTTCCGTAACAAAATCAAAGAAGAGTCAGAAAACATGTACAACAAAGAATCTGACAAACAAATTATCAATGATGTTGTAGCTAAATTATTAGATACAGTTCAATTTGATTTACCAACAGAATTTTTAACAAAATGGTTAATCACTTCTAACGAAAATGTAACTTCTGAAGAGCAAGCGAAAGAAGAATTGGTAAAAATGGACAAAGGTTTACGTTACCAATTAATCGAAGCTAAAATTGCTGAAGTTAACAATGTAGAAGTAAATGCTGAGGAAGTAAAAGAAGCTGCTTTTGCTGCAATCAAAGATCAATTAAAAATGTACGGTCAAACTTCTATTCCAGAAGAAACATTACAACAAATTGCAATGTCTGCTTTACAGAATCAAGAAGAATACAACCGTTTATCATACCAAGTGTTTACAGACAAAATGTTAGACATCTTCAAAAACAATGTAAAATTGAACGAGAAAGAAGTAACATTTGACGAGTTTGTTGACATTATTACAGAAAAAAATAAAGAATTAGCAGAAGCTTAATCACTTCTAAAAAATTCTTTATACCTTTCATTTAAAATCTAAATTTAATAATGAAAAACGTAGGAGAAGAATTTAAAAAATATGCGCTGTTAGACAAAGGAATTAGCTCTTTACATATGGAGAGTTACATCCAAAATACAACGCCTTACATCGTTGAAGAAAGAAAATTGAACGTTGCACAAATGGACGTTTTCTCTCGTTTGATGATGGATAGAATCATCTTTTTAGGAACAGGAATCGATGATCAAATTGCAAATATTATTCAAGCACAATTATTGTTCTTAGAAAGTGTAGATGCAACAAAAGATATTCAGATTTATGTTAACTCACCAGGTGGTGGTGTTTATGCAGGATTAGGAATTTACGACACAATGCAGTTAGTAAAACCAGATGTTGCAACAATTTGTACAGGAATGGCAGCTTCTATGGGAGCAGTTTTATTATGTGCAGGTGCAGCAGGAAAACGTTCAGCACTTAAACATTCTCGCGTGATGATTCATCAACCTTTAGGAGGTGCTCAAGGACAAGCAACTGATATGGAAATTACATTGAAGGAAATCTTGAAATTAAAAAAAGAATTATACGACATTCTTGCAACTCATTCTGGTCAAACTTTCGAGCAAATCGAAAAAGATGGTGAACGTGATTACTGGATGACTTCACAAGAAGCAAAAGAATATGGAATGATTGACGAAGTTTTATTGCCTCGTAAATAATTTTAAATTCAATAAAAATACAAAAAAAGGATACTCAACTTATTGAGTATCCTTTTTCGTTTACAAATACTTAAAAATTTGTAAAACAATAAGAAAGAAACATAAAAAACAATAATCTAAAATAAGATAACTTCATCCTTTATTTTACCATAATTTATACTGATAGAAATTAACAAATAAATATTTTCTATCTAAAAGAAAATAAATACCTTTGCATCTTAATTAAGTATAGAAAATTGGAAGAAAATAAGTGCTCTTTTTGCGGAAAAAGCAGAAACGAAGTAAATATTTTAGTGTCTGGAATCGACGGTAATATTTGTGATAATTGCATAGAACAAGCTCATGGTATAGTTTTAGAAGAATCGAAATTTAACGAAAATAACGATTTGATAAAACCATTAACGCTAAAATCTCCGAAAGAAATTAAAGAGTTTTTAGATGATTACGTGATTGGTCAAGACCAGGCAAAAAAAATATTGTCGGTTGCCGTATACAACCATTACAAAAGAATATTACTAGACAAAGAAAATGATGTAGAGATTGATAAATCGAACGTAATTTTAGTTGGAGAAACAGGAAGTGGAAAAACATTATTAGCTAAAACAATTGCTAAGTTATTAAATGTTCCGTTTGCAATAGTTGATGCAACTGTACTTACAGAAGCTGGATATGTAGGAGAAGATGTAGAAAGTATTTTGACGCGTCTTTTACAATCTGCTGATTACAATGTAGAGCTTGCCGAAAAAGGAATCGTATTTATTGATGAAGTAGATAAAATTGCACGTAAAAGTGACAATCCATCTATTACACGTGACGTTTCTGGAGAAGGTGTACAACAAGCTTTGCTTAAAATTTTGGAAGGAACTATTGTTAACGTGCCACCAAAAGGAGGACGTAAGCATCCTGATCAAAAATTTATAGAAGTTAATACAAAAGATATTTTATTTGTGGCTGGTGGAGCTTTTTCTGGAATAGAAAAACACATTGCAGATCGTTTGAAGAAACACGTAATTGGTTTCAAGAATGAGGATCACAAAGAAATCGAAAATCTTTTGGATGAAGTAAATGCACAAGATTTGAAAAACTTTGGTATCATTCCAGAATTAATTGGACGTTTACCAATTATTACGTATCTTAAAGCATTAGATAAAGAAGCGATGAGAGCTATTTTGACAGAACCAAAAAACTCTCTAATGAAACAATATACAAAACTTTTTGCCCTAGACGGAAAAGAGCTTGTAGTGACGGACGAAACCCTAAATAGAATTGTAGACCGTGCCAATGAACTGGGTTTAGGAGCTCGAGGATTACGAGCAGTTACGGAAGAAATCTTTACTGATTTAATGTATAACATTAAAGATTTACCAGAAAAAGTTATAATATAATCTGTTGAATAGTAACTTATTAATAAATATTTTTATATTTGTAATAAAATTATTATTTAATTTAATAGAAACCTACCAAAAATAACATAATTTATGAAAAAGAATCTACTTGCTTTAGTCACACTTGCTTAGGTCTATAGTGATTCTACACAATATAAATATATAAAAAATAGCTGACGATAAAATTAATAATCGCTTAGAATTCTATTGGAATCAATCACCAAAAACACTAGATATAAATGATTTAAATAAGCTACTATTTATATTGAAATAATGGAGGTCATTTTGTTAAATTTGAGCAAAGTAATACAACCGCTAATATTTCAATTTTTAATTTAATTGGACGTCAAATATTTTATAAAACAATATTTCTACAAATACAGATTATAATTTAAATATTAATAATATTCCAACCTTATATTTGGTTAAGATTGTATATTAAGGTGGTGAAACTTTAACGAAGAAAACCATTAACAAATAAAACTAGCTATGAAAAAATTATTGAAAATTAACTTGTTTTTTTTATTTGTTTTCATTATTAATGTATCTGTTAACGCCCAACCTACAAATCCTTTATTCAGATTGGAAAAATTGTAATATGAACGGAGATAATACAGGAAATAGGGATGGTATTAGAAAAGTATCTATTCATGATTATGCACCTTTTTTAATTGTTACAGCTGTAACAATTGCAGGAATAGATTCATATGAACAAAGACTAATAATTAAAAAATAAATTCATACTTTTAAACCTCAATCAATAGATTGAGGTTTTTTTATATCAAACAAACTATGAAAAATAAATTTATACTGCCGCTTGTTGTTTTAGGAAGTTCTGTCTTTGGGCAGTTTAATGTTTCTGGGCAAATAGAAAATTATGCAAATAAACCTGTTTTGGTTAAAATTTTCGACAATGCCGAAATGAAATTAATCAACAATGCGATTACTGATAACAACGGAAATTTTTCTGTAAAATTTCCAAAAGAATACAATGGTTTTGTACGTATTGATTTGCCAACAGGTGAAAATCTTTCGTTATTAACTGATAACAAAAATCTAAAATTCAAAACGGTTAGTGGGCAAGAAATATCTACTAAACTTGAAATTTTTGAGGGAAATACACAAAAGGAATACAATAAAGTTTTAGCACTTCAACCATTAAATGAAATTCAGAACCAGGTTTTTCCTTATTTAATGCAAATGTATAAACCAACTGATGAATTTTATACAGCAATGGTAAAAGAAGATAAGCGTATAAAAGAGTTGAAACGTAACGAAAATTTTTCGCCATTAATTACCTATATTAATGAGTTGAATGATTTGAAACAAAAAGCTCAAACAAATAAAGATGCTGAAACGCTAAATGAAATTGTGAATCATTTTGTAAAAGATGATATACGATTGGAGCAATCTGGAATGTTTAATGATTTAGTTTTTGCTTATATTAATGGAAAATTAGCTGCTGCAAACAATCAAGATGTAGAAGGGAATTTAATTGCTGCTACAGACGAAATTTTGGCTAAAACAGATATCAAAACGACAAGAGGTCAAAATGTATTGACAACTATCTTAAACTTTGTTCCTGAAAAAGAATATGCAAATTTTCATAAAAAATATGTAGATAAAGTAAAAAGTTTGACTTCTAATGTAACAGATCAATTGAAAAAGAAAGTGGAAAAAAGCGCTTCTATGCAAGTGGGAAGTAAAGTTCCTAATATCACTTTTCCTCAACCTGTTAATGGGAAAAAATCATTATATGATATCAAAGAAGATCAAAAATTAATTGTTTTCTGGGCTTCTTGGTGTCCTGCTTGTCAACAAGAAATCCCGCACATTAAAGAGTTTTACAAGAACTTCAAATCAAAAGGTGGAGAAATTGTTGCTATTTCTTTAGACTATGATCAAACAGCGTTTAACAATGCTACGAAAGAATTACCTTGGTACAATTATACTGATCTTTTGAGATGGGATTCGCCAATCGCGGCAGAATATGGAATAGAATCTACTCCTACTCTAATTTTGGTTGATAAAGACAATAAATTAATTAAGAAAGTTCATCATATTTCTGAGTTAGAAGTATCGAAATAATAACGAAAAAGCTACATTGAAAATCAATGTAGCTTTTTTATTCTATTGAATTATTATTCTAAATAAATCCTTGACTGTTCTTGTAATGAATGATTAGGAAAATTCCGATCAGAATAGTGAATCCCCATAACGAACTTCCTCCGTAGCTGAAAAATGGTAACGGAATACCAACCGTTGGGAAAAGCCCAATCACCATTGCGATATTGATAAAAAAGTGGAAAAATAAAATAGAGGCGACTGCATATCCATAAAATCGTGCAAATCTATTTTTTTGGATTTCGGCTAAGAAAAATAATCGCCCTACGAAAACTGCATAAACAATCACCAAGGCTGTACTACCAATGAATCCCCACTCTTCTCCTACTGTTGTAAAAATGTAATCGGTTTGTTGTTCTGGTACAAACCTTCCTTTTTTAATAGTTCCTTGATTGTAACCTTTTCCATATAATTCGCCCGAACCAATCGCTGTTTTTGCATACAATAAATTATATCCCGAAGTATCACGATACTTTGCTTCTCCTTCGTACAAAACCATCACACGCTCTTTTTGGTGTTTGGGTAATTTCTCAAAAATGATCGGAGAAATAAAACTAACCGTGCTTGCAAATAATAACAACACAATAGACGCAATAATACTAAAATTCAGAACATTTGCAGCTAATCCAGATTGTGTTTTGAATGGTGAATCATTAATTTCTTTTTGTTCGGTTAATTTTAAAATTAAAACTGGAATAATTGATATAAAGAATCCTATCAATCCAAAGAAAGTTGTATTAAAAAATATTGGTTCTGAGAAAAATAAGGAACGCATTGGAAATAAATGTCCGAAAGATTCGCGTGTTTCTTCAGATAAATCTTCAACCAAATAACAAATTCCAATCAATAATAAAAAGAAAATTGATAAGCCGATTAAAACACCATGCATCGCATCAACTACATTCTGATTATAATTGAAAGCTAAAATTAATAAAGCTATTGTAAGAATTATAAATCCAAAAACTAATAAAACGTAAAAAGGAATTTGTACAATCGAAATCAAGAAAATGATTAATAATATGATTGGTGCTAAAATTATCCATGGATTAAGTCCTTCTCTGTACAAGGCAATACTTAATGAACAGAAAATAATTACTGAACCTAAATCGGGTTGTAAAAGAATTAAAACTACTGGTATTGCGATAATCAACAATATTTTTCCTATAAAACCTAAGTCTTTTAGATTTGCGTTTGAATGATTGATAAAATTAGCAATCAACAAAGCTGTACCAATCTTCGCAAATTCGGCTGGTTGCAAACTCAGAGGTCCAAAACGATACCACGCTTTTGCTCCATTAATTTCCTTTCCAACAATCAAAACTCCGACGAGCAAAACGAGGGAAATGATATAAAAAACAGGACTATAAATTTCGAAAAAATTACGGTTGTTTCCGCTCGCAATTATCAAAATCAATATCATCACCATTCCAAGTCCAAACCAAATTAGCTGTTTTACACCTAAATCTGGATTGACACTATACACATTCATAATCCCGAAAGTTACTATCAGAAACCCTAGGATCAGTACAATCCAATCAATTCCTTTTAGTAATCTGCTTTGGCTCATGTTTTAGTTTTGTTGAATCTTTTTTAAATTTTAAACTATCTATTTTATTTCCGATAGAATCCTTTTTTACAGGTTCTACGTATAATCCTTTTCTTTTTAGATAATCTATCCATTGACGACGATATTCGCCTTGTAGATTACCATTTTTCATACGTTGCACTAACGCAGGTCGTTTTATTGTATCCGTTACGTATAATTCTGCGATCAAACTCGCCATTGGTCCAGCATAAGTTGTACCCCAAGAACCATTTTCTACAATTGCAGCAATCGCAATTTTTGGTTTATCTGCTGGAGCAAACAATACAAATAATGAGTGATCTTGTCCATGAGAGTTCTGAGAAGTTCCAGTTTTACCAAATTGTACAAAAGAACTTGTATCAAAACTACGAGCTGTACCCATTGTAAATACATTACGCATTCCGCGTTGAATGATGTCAAAATGTTTTGGATCAACCAATGTATTTTTTTTCACCATATAAGTAGAATCCGTCAATGGTTTTCCATCAATACTATGTACAATATGCGGTGTATAGAAAAATCCTTTGTTGGCAATAATTGCTGTATAATTTGCCATTTGCAGCGGAGTTGTATTAATATCTCCTTGTCCCATACCATTGAAAATAATACGGTAAGGATTCCAAACACCTTCTCCAAAGCGATTGTCGTAAAACTCAGCTGTCGGAATAAGACCTTTGCTACCAACCGGTAAATCTGTTCCCATAAATTTTCCTAATCCGAAACTATTCAAAATGGAAGCCCATTCGTTAATTCCGACACTATAATCATTTGGATCTTTACGAACAATATCACGATAAGCTTCAGAAAAATAATTATTACATGATTTTCCAATTGCATGTTCTAAACCTTGCGGCGTATAATACATTCCACAGTGACAACCAATATGCATACGTCCATAACGGAAACCATGTTTACAAACATATGTTGTTTTTTCTGTCATCGTTCCCATTTGTAAACCAGCCAAAGCCGTTACCATTTTGAATGTAGAACCAGGAGGATAAGTTCCTTGTAAAGCTCTATCATAAGTTGGACGAGCAATAGAATCGTTGATTAATGCACTTCTCAACTTTGTATTCAAATAATCGTTTGGATTAATTGTAGGTGCGGATGCTAAAGCCAAAATTTCACCATTATTAGGATCAAGTGCGACAATTGCCCCACGTTTATTTTGAAGCATTTGTTCTGCCAATTCTTGCAAACGATAATCAATTGTCAAATGAACTGTTTTCCCACTTTTTACAGGTCGATCATAATCTCCGTTTTTATATGGACCAACAACATTCATTGTTCGGTCTACAATCCAGTTTTTTACACCTTTTATTCCTCGCAAATCTTTTTCATACGATTTCTCAACACCAGCAATACCAACCAAATCTCCAGGTTGATAATAGGTAGAATCTGTTTTGATATAAGATTGATTGGCTTCGTTTATATAGCCCAGTATATTTCCGGCAGAATTTACCATATATTTACGCTCGGGACGTTTGATAATGCTAAATGCAGGATACAAGTACAATTGTTCTTGCATACGAGCAAAATTCTCTCGCGAAATATTTTTTAAGAATGGATAAGGCGATAATTTTTTATAATCTTTTGCGGTAACAATTTTATCTAAAATAGAATCAAATTGTTGTGTAGAAATTCCAATCATTTTAGAGAATTTAGGTTTATCAAAACCATTCATATATTCTCCATAACTGTCAATTAATTTCCCTGGAATAACGTCTAATTCGTACGAATATGTGTTACTCACCAACAATTTTCCGTTTCGATCAAGAATATCACCACGATTAGGATAAATAATTTCTTGTTTGATCGAAGTATTAAATGCATTTAACGTATAACGATCTGTAAATAATTGCAAATACGCCAAACGTCCTATAAATAGAAACACTATAAACAGGATGAGTGCATAAACAACCATCAACTTTTTCATACTCCAACTTTATTTTTAAATAAAATTTTATAAATAAAGACAAACACAAAAGTTATTCCCGAATTGATTAATGCTTTTAGCATCAAAGATCCAATTCCTGATGGTTTAAAATTCTCAAGAAGTAATAAAATAATATGATGTGCAAGAATTAGAATAATCAAATAAAACAACCATTGCGCAAAACTGAACGAATTGAAAGAGAAAAATTCCATTTCGTAATCTTGTTTTCCTGCCAAAAGTTTGATGATTGGATTTCTAAGAAATGCGATAAGTGTTAATGCAAAAGCATGAATTCCTCCTGTGTATTCGAAAATATCTATCATTAATCCTAACATAAATGATAAGATTAGTAAGGCATATTTATTTTGATAAGGCGGATAAAATAATACAAATACAATATAGATATATGGTTGATAACTTCCTAAAAAGTTGATGTGATTGAACACAAAAACTTGTAACAAAGCTAAAACGATAATCTTGATAATATTGATTAAAAAATCTTTATTGAACATTCTGTGGACTTGTTATTGTATCTGATTTTTCTACTTGTTGAATTTCAACTTTATTAAGGTTTGTGACCACATAAGCTTGAGCTAAATTGGCGAAATCTTGTTTCAATCTTACTTGAACTTTCATTTCTCCCGTTTCATCAATTCCTTTACTTACAACTTTACCTATAATAATTCCTTCTGGGAAAACTGGTGATTTACCATCTGTTTCGATAATATCTCCTTTTTTCACTTCGATGTATTTCGGAATTTCATATAACTGAACATAACGAGGATCTTTTCCATCCCATTTCACTGTCCCAAAATATTGATTTCCTTTGATACGTGCATTGATATTGATATCCTTGTTTAACAACGAAATTGCACGAGAATAATTTTTCCCAGCAAAAGTTACAATACCAATTACACCATTATTTGTAATGATTCCGTCACCTTTTTCTATTCCATCATTTGTTCCTTTATCAATCATCAAAAGGTTTTGCGTTTTGATAATCGAGTTATTTACAATCTCTGCAGGTACAAAAGAATACGTTTGATGATAACCTAAGGTATCCGATTTGTAAAACTTTTTAGTTTTCGCATCTTTAATACCTAAATGCACCAATTGCTCACGCAAAAAGGCATTTTCGTCCATCAAATCTTTATTGGTACTCGGTAAATGAATAAAGTTTGTCACCTTTGCAATTTTATCATCCACATAACCTGTAAACGATGTGCTTGCAGAGGCAAGAATAGTTTCGTGATAAATATTTTTCTTAAAGACAAGAAACAACGCAATTAACTCTAAAAAGACAAAAATTAATAGCATTCCATTTCTTCTAATCGCATTCAGAATATATTGCATTGCTCTTTACTCTTCTATTTCATTAAGAAAGTGAATTTATCAATATTTTTAAGTGCAATACCAGTTCCACGAACAACAGCACGTAAAGGATCATCAGCCAAGAAAACTGGTAAACCTGTTTTTTTAGAAATACGTTGATCTAAACCTCTCAACATAGCTCCACCACCAGCCATATAGATACCAGTGTTGTAAATATCAGCAGCTAATTCTGGAGGAGTTTGAGATAACGTTTCCATTACACCATCTTCAATGCGTAAAATTGATTTGTCTAATGCACGTGCAATTTCGCGGTAATTTACAGTAATTTCTTTTGGTTTTCCTGTAATCAAATCACGTCCTTGTACTGGCATATCCTCTGGTGCATGCTCTAGTTCTTCTACAGCAGCTCCAACTTCAATTTTAACACGTTCAGCAGTTCTTTCTCCGATATATAAATTATGATGGGTTCTTAAGTAATATGCAATATCATTTGTAAAAACATCACCTGCAATTTTCACAGATTTGTCACAAACAATACCACCTAATGCAACAACGGCAATTTCTGTAGTACCACCACCTATATCAATAATCATGTTACCTTTAGGTTGAGTGATATCAATTCCAACACCTATCGCAGCAGCCATTGGTTCGTAAATAAGACGAACATCTTTTGCGTTAACGCGTGCACAAGAATCTTTTACAGCACGTTTCTCAACTTCTGTAATTCCAGAAGGAATACAAATCACCATTCGTAATGAAGGTGAAAATAACTTCCCTTGAATTCCAGGAATTTTCTTGATGAACTCTGTCAACATGAATTCTGAAGCTTCAAAATCTGCAATTACTCCGTCTTTTAAAGGACGAATTGTTTTTATATCATCATGCGTTTTACCTTGCATGTGTTTTGCTTGTTCTCCAACAGCAATAACTTTATTTGTTCTTCTATGTATAGCGACGATAGATGGACTATCTACTACAACTTTATTATTATGAATAATTAAAGTGTTAGCAGTCCCCAGGTCAATCGCAATTTCTTGCGTGAAAAAATCAAATAATCCCATCGTTGATTATGTCTCAGTATTATTAAAAATGAATGTACAAAAGTATAATAAATTTAGATGATTATAAAAGAGAATTTAATTTTTTAATCATCTAAATATTTTTACTAAAATAGTAAGATTTTAACAATAAAAAAGGGTTAAAAATATTTTAACCCTTTTTTATGATTTTTATTGAATTTGAATATCGTAAGGTAGCCTAACTTGAATACCTTTTTGTTCATTCATCATCTTTATTTCTTTATAAATTCGGATTCCGTCCGACCCTAATTCTTTTGCAATTGCTGCTTCGGTATTTTTTCCTTGAAGATTATCCATAAATTCTTCGAAAGAATCTTTTCGTTTTGGGTAATTCTCTGTCGAATATTTTTCGATTTTAGCCAATTTAGCTGCTTCTTTTATTGCTGTATCTAAACTTCCGAAATCATCTACCAAACCAATTTGTTTTGCACGAGTTCCAGACCAAACACGTCCTTCACCTATTTTATCAACTTGCTCGTATGTTAATTTTCTATTTGTAGCAACGTGATTTACGAATTTTCCATAAATCAATACAATTGATTTTTGCATCGTATTTTTTGCTGTTGGTGATAATGGTGTCGTCAAAGACTTTAACTGATCTGCATTTGCATTCGTTTTTACTTCATCAAAATCTAATCCGAAATTATTGAATAATTTTTGCGCATTTGGTATCATTCCAAAAACACCAATAGACCCAGTTATTGTATTTGGTTGCGCATAAATTTTGTCAGAAGCTTGCGCGATATAATATCCACCAGACGCCGCAACATCTCCAAAAGACACAACAATTGGCATTTTCGTTTTCAATTGCATCAATTCATATAAAATTTCTTCTGAAGCATTTGCGCTACCTCCAGGAGAATTTACACGTAAAACTAAAGCTTTGATTTTATCATTTTGACTGATTTTGCGAATCGCATCTACATAAGTTTTTGATTGAATACCATCAAAACCATCTCCTTCAGTAATTGTTCCTGAAGCATACAAAACTGCAATTTTATCTTTTTCAGATTTATTTGATAAGGTCTCAAAATAATCTTCCATTTTTATAGTATGTTTATCAAGAACTTCAAAATCAGTTTTTGATTTTTCTTCTTTCAAACCAAGTTTTGAGAATAACATTTTTTGATATTCATTTTCTTGAGCCAATACATCATAAATCTTGTTTTCTTTTCCTGTTTCTGGAATGAAAGCATACAAACTATCTGTTACTGTTGTAAATTGTTCAGGAGAAATTTTACGTGATTTTGTAATCGAAGTTGAAACATTACCCCAAACATCATTCAATAATTCCGATAATTGCAAACGATTCTCATCAGACATATTTGTTCTCATATAAGGCTCTACAGCACTCTTAAATTGTCCGTGACGAATCACCTGAAAATCTACACCATATTTATCTCCTACATTTTTGAAGAACATAATATTAGAACTCAAACCTTGTAATAAAGTTCCACCCAAAGGATTTTGATAAATTTTATCAGATACACTACTTATATAATATGACAACTGACTTCCTGAATTAGAATATGAATACACAAATTTTCCAGATTTTTTAAAATCTTCTAACGCATTACGAATATCAGTCGCTTGCGTAGCTCCACCAGAAAATTTATCCAATTTCAGACTAATTCCTTTTATTTTATCATCATTCTTCGCTTCTTCAATTGAATGAATAATATCTTGTAAAAAAACATTTGGACTTTCTGACATATCAAAAATAGAAACGGAACGATCCATATCACTTTCCATAATTGGATCTTCCAACGAAATTTCTAAAACAGAACCATCTTTCACACTTTTTGTTGGAGCAGATAATGCTGAAACAAATATCAACACGAAAAGTAGTATGACAAATACACTAATCGTTAATAGATTTCCTATGATTGTTGAGAATACTCTCCCGAAAAAGTTTTTCATTTTTAATTTATTATTACTTTTGCTCTATATGTCGCAAAATATAGTCATTTTGTTACTTGGTACAAACTTAGGTGACAAAAAAAATAATTTAGAAACAGCTAAAAACCTTATAAACAAAGAGGTAGGCGAAATAAAAAAAGAATCTAATATTCTTGAAAATAAGGCTGAAGGATTTACTACACCTAATTTATTCTTAAATCAAAAAATAGAAATTAATACAAGTTATTCTCCATTTAAGATTTTGAAAAAAATTAAAGATATTGAACAAAAAATGGGAAGAATCTATTTTAAACCCAAAGAAAATGAGAGTTACGTTGATCGTTTAATAGATATTGATATATTATTCTATAATAAAGTTTTAGTTAATTGCAATTATTTGAAAATTCCTCATCCTCAAAATTATTCTAGAGATTTTATTAAAAGTTTATATTTTTAGCCTGTTCTGCATTTTGATTATTAAATAATAAAGTTGTTCATTTGATTGAAAATTTGTAAATTGTTTTTACAATAAAAAATTCACAATGAATAACTTACTTGCAAATTATAAAAGAATATTGGAAATTCTATGAAAAATATCCTAAGATAAACTTTTAATTTATCAATGTAGAAGACCTAAACATTTGATTTAAAACTCATAAGTCTTTTCTTAACTACTGAATTTATGGGTATTGATAGTGAAAATAATTCATTTCGGAATATTCCTAAAGCGTAAGTTGTAAAATTGAGCGAAGTATTTACAATCGAAGAAAATGTAGATTATCATATCAAATTAATAGTATTCGCCTCAAATTAGCGAAAGAATTTAATGAATTTGAAAATTGTTTTAATCATTGATAGTATGCCGTTTCAGTTTTGTAAAATAGCAAGTATAAATAGCTCAAAATTTACAAGGAACACTAGTATAATGCACAAAACAGAGGTTTTTGTGCTTCTCAGTAAATGTCTTTTTATGGTTATAAACTTCATGCTGTTTGTTCTTTAAGTGGTGTTTTCCTGAGTTTTAACATTAGTCCAGCATCTGTTCATGTATTCATTTTTGAAACATATTGATTTATTTAATGAAGTTAATATCGATTAGAAACACTGAAAAGATCGAATCAAAAAGATTACAAACCTCAGTTTTATACATTCAAAAAGAATTGAAACTTTATTTTCTCTACTATACGAACAATTTATGATTAGACGCAATTATGCAAAGACTTT
>NZ_DCOI01000033.1:116563-116751 GCF_002322895.1 Empedobacter sp. UBA1574
CATTCTGTATCCATTGTATATCCGTTCCGTATGGTTTGTTCGGTGTTCGTGTATCGAAATGTAAACATTATGTTTCTAGATATGAGTATTGAGAGGGTTGGATATCTCCCTGAATTTTCCAGTATAAATAAAGCTACATATTTTAAAAATTGTAAATTATTATTAAACTCAAAGATCGTATTATAACT
>NZ_DCOI01000003.1:0-46456 GCF_002322895.1 Empedobacter sp. UBA1574
CGAAGTCATGAAGTACGACAGCTGTTCGTAGAAATTGAATTGGATACAGATAAAATTGAATTTATTGATGAAATAAAATCAACTTTCAATAAAACTCCTCAAATTCAGCAATGTTATTATGTAACAGGTGAAGTAGATTTTGCATTGATTATGGTGGTTAATACTATGCGAGAATACGAATCCTTGACTCGAAAATTATTTTTTAGTAACTCGAATATACGACGTTTTAAAACTTTTGTCAACATGCATACAGTTAAAACTGGATTACAAATACCATTACCTAAGAATGATTCATAGCTACTTTGTTACTATTGTTCTCTACTAAACTATAACAAGAAATTTAATAAATAGATAGGCTAAACTACTAATATTTATCTAAATACCACCATATCGTACGAAGCTACCTAGTATTAACATGATTATACTAATCGTTGTCACCGCTATAATATGAAATGTCATGAGAGGAAGTTTTGTATCATCTGTTTTTAAACGAGGAAGCACATAAAATTGAGCACTCAAAGCCAATAATACAATTGTTGCTAAGCCTATCAGTTTTAATGAGACAACTCTTTCAATGGGGTTTTCGAATTGAAACCAATTACTAATCTTGATCGTGTAGATATAAGACATTCTTACTCCTGTAATAACCATAACTAATAAAGCTGGAAGTCCTATTCGTTCGTATTTACTTTCAAAAGAGAACAATTTCTCTATCGATTTTTCTTTCCATACTTGTGGTAAAATAACCAAACTTAATATAATATGTCCACCAACCCATATCGTAGCGCCTATTAAATGGAAAATTAATAATAGATGTAATTCGTGCATATCAAGAAATATTAATTCATTTTATTGATGATCTTATTTTACTAAAATCAACTGACTATTTACTAAAGCCTCTAACTTATGTATAACATTTGGTTCTATCGTTATATAGTCACTAGAGCTTAATTCTATTGTTTGTTCATTTTCATCTGAATACACTACTTTTCCAGTAACACATAAAAGCAAAGCAGGTATTTTTGTACTGTGCTCTTTTAAAACACTTTTTTCTAATAATTGAATTGATGTTACATTACTAGATTCGCCTTTGAAAATACTTATCGCTCCAACGCTTTTATCAGTATCATGAATACTATTTAAATTTGGTAAATTTTCCATAATGAATTATTTATCTTCTAAATTTATTCCAAATCAATTAAATACTCGACCAAATCTATCTTATATTTTCTTATTTATACTCAGTAATAATTAATTTTTAAATCAATTACCATTTCAAATAAAAATCACTTCACTTCTCCCCTATTTTGTTCGCCCACTTTTTCCGAAACATTATCGAACAACACTCGAACAAATCCTATTTCTAGTTTTATGATTTTCACCTCAACCCCTCTCCAATAAAAGAAAGTTGTATTCTTGTTATTCTTGCCTTTATATTCAATCTCAAATTTTTTCAGCTGGGTTGTAAATAAAATAATAAAAGAGAAAATTCATAAATTTCATATTCAATCCCATTTCATTTTTACCTTCCAGATGAATGTATTTTTTAATTTCCTTTACGATAGAATGAATATCTTTTCCATTTATTTTAAGATATTTGTAATATGGATGGTAAAACAAGAGCAAATATAAAACCTGGTATGCTGGTTAATATTGTATTGAAAAAGGATCAACGAACTGGCGAATTGACTGAGGGTATCGTGAAAGATTTATTGACTTCTGCGCCTTATCATCATCGTGGTATAAAAGTTCGTTTGACGGATGGACAAATTGGACGTGTGCAAGAAATTATTGAAGACGATTTTTAGAATGCATCAAACTATAAATTAAAAGCTCTTATCAATACAGATAAGAGCTTTTTACAATTTTTCACCTTTGCCTTTTCTATTTCAACAAATAGATTTTAATTAACAAATTGTGTGTTATAACAACTTAAACCATCTATTTGAATAATTTTATTTCAAAATGCACAACTGGTTTTAATTAAGAATCCTATAAATCGGATATTGTCTGTAAGTATTCTTCTCAAAATAAGGCGAATTTTTATAAACCCAATCCAACTGTGCTTCGCCATCATTAGCAAACTCTGGTTTTAATGCTTTTTCTGCTTCAAATGCGGTTTTCAAAACCACATTATTTTTCAATAATTCAGCAGCTGTATCCTCAAAAATATAAGCCGAATAATATTCTTTCTGACCTAATATTCCATCGAAAAAATTCCAGTTAAAGAACGAATCCAATGCCTCTGGTTCTAAGGTTTCAAGAATATATTTCACTCCATCTTGTTGTGTTGGCACAATATAATCTCCTTCAAAAAATTTAAGCGATTTCATCGATTTTGTAACCACCGTTTCGTAATGATTATAATGTCCTTCATATGCATTTTTATTGGTTTTAAAATCTGATATTTTATACGATTCGACGTTAATTAATGTATCATTTTCTATTCGTTTCATTTGAATATCATTTCGTTGCAAAGCTTCTACAACGCGATATTCAGCTTGTGGAAGAACATAATATTTCGGAATTGTAATGTAACTAATTGGTTTTGCAGAATTGAATAATTTAATTTTTTTTGTAAATGGTTTCGATCGATCATAGTACAATCTATCTTTTCCCGAAACCGCACTTGGCTTGTATCCTGCTTCAAATCCTTTAAAATTCATTGTTGTAAATTGAGTAGAATCTATTTTCCAACGAATTCCATATTGATTTCCGACCTGATATTGTTTTAGATTTTCTTTTCGTAAATTTCTGATTGTCAAATATTCTTTATCTAAATTTTCTAGATTTACCAACATATATTTATACGTTGCGTCTACACGGTTTTCATAAGGCTTTAACATATGTGTTTCGGGCATTGTGCTTAGTGCATTAAACAATGTTGTATAACCTGTAGAATAGCGTGGAGAATCTTCGAAAGCTGCAAAACCAATATCAGGAACATCGCCATGTATGTTCACATATTGCGTACTTTCGTAACCATTTTTTTGCATTTCGGCTAGATTATTTGCTTGATATGTCGTATAAAAATAATCGCCCAAAACATTTCCTACACGCGCTTTAAAAGACGAAATATAGGTAAATGTGTACTGATAATCTGCCCCATTACTTACATGATTATCAATAAAAACATCAGGTTTCAACCAATGAAAAATCGTCTGAAAGCTTTTTGCATTTTTTGAATCATTTTTAATAAAATCTCTGTTCAAATCATAATTTCTGGCATTTCCACGAAAACCATATTGTTCAGGTCCATTCTGATTTGCGCGCGAAAAAGCCCCTCTATTCAACATACCACTTACATTATAGGCCGAAATCGCAGCAATAATAAAATTCTTAAGCGGTTTAATTTTTTTCATTGCCAAATCTCGCATCAACATCATCGTCGCATCAATTCCGTCCGGTTCTCCAGGATGAATTCCATTGTTTACGAAAAGCACTGCTTTTGTTTTACGTAATTCTTTTATATCTTTTTCTTTAAATGGATTATAAACAACTACATAAATTGACTTTCCATTATCGTCTTCTCCTTTTTTTACATACTGTATTGTCTCAAAATTTTCCGCTAAATTTTGATAAAACACATTCATTTCATCATAGGTTGTAGTTTGATTTTTATTTCCTTTTTCGTAAGGAGTTATAAAATTATTTTGACCAAAAAGTAGTGTAGAAGTAAGAAATAAAAACAGTATTTTAAAATTCATATCATTAATTTCTTACTAAAATAGAGAGAATACAAAAGATTCAACATGAAAATGAATTATTTTTCTAAAATAATCTTCTACATACAGTAAAAAACATTTGAAATTATAAGGAGAAGCTCTTGTGGAGCTTAGGTAAACTTGTTACAAGTTGATTAATAAATTATATGTTCATTTTTTTTCTTGATAAAAAAAACGAACCAAAAAAAATCAAGTCCGTGCCTACAAGTCGGTCAATAACGACTACTCGCTAAATGCTTTAAATTATTCACATATAAAATGTGAACAGTAAATCATTTTTAACGCTCACTACGTAGAATTGACACTCGACTCTTCAGCAATGACAGCTTTAAAATTCGTTATTATAAGTGAATTTGAATATTGAAAAAGGAATTAAAAATCCGACGATTTAGTATCGAAATGAAATTCAATTCTAAATTATTGGAATAAAAAAAGTTGGAGTGTCTGAGTGGAACGAGTTGACAACTTTATGAAAATAATTTAGTTAGTTGAATCATTGAGAGACTACTGTCGGCATCTTTTTTTGTTTCGTTTTTTTTGGATGAACAAAAAAATGAAAAGAAGAAATATAGAATCACCCTATCCCTACTTCCTCTTATCATTTATTTTATTTAATTAACTCGTATATTACTGAAATTAAATAAATTAAAACATATAACAAAGTTCACGAATTCTACGACAGTGCAGATGTGCAAAGGCTACTTAACGTTAGTGAAAAAACGTTGTATCGCATGAGGAGAAACAAGACGATTCCTTGTTTTAAGCTCGGTAAAAAGTACTTTTTCCCAAAACATTTCTTTAATATAAAATTCTTGGATAAGAGCCTTTTTTGTTAAAGAATGTCTTATCCTAAAATAAGTTGACACCAAATCAACTTATCATGAAAGAATCATACTTAGAAAGAGAAAAGCGTACACAACGCGATTACACCTTAGGCTTTAAGTTAGCTGTTGTACGCCAAGTAGAAAAAGGCGGCTTTACGTATAAACAAGCCCAAAAACACTACGGTATACAAGTTCGACTAGGCACTCAATGGGGTTACCTGAGTTTAATAACAGATGCTTATTCAAGAAAAATAATGGGGTATTGCTTCCGTGAAGATTTATCAGCTGATGGTTGTATTGAAGCGCTTAACATGGCAGTAAATAACAGGCTTTATAATGAATCTATAATTCATCATTCTGATAGAGGATCGCAGTATTGCTCACATAAATATGTAGATTTATTACTCTCAAATAACATAGCTATAAGTATGACAGAAAAAGGTGATCCCTATGAAAATACAATGGCAGAAAGGGTTAATGGAATAATTAAAATGGAATTTAATTTATATGAAAGCACATTAGGTTTTGATCAGACAAAAATTAAAATTACTAATAGTATTAAAACTTATAATGAATTAAGACCACATACAAGTTGTGATTATTTAACTCCAAATGCTGCGCATTTGCAGTCAGAAAAATTAAAGAAAAGATGGAAAACTATAATAGAAGTTTTAATAATCAAAACTCCTTTGTATAGTAAATTTAGGATTAAGATCAATTGGTGTGTAACTATAACAGGATTTATTTAAAAACATGTATAGTTATTTTAGGACCGGGTCATTTGTTTATTCTAAAGCTAATACTTTACAGAAAAAAGAATTTGTAAACATAGTGTTCGACAGCAGTTTACACTATGAAAATGGGATTTATCAAATACCTACAATGATGGATTTATTTTCGAGTAACCATTTGAAAATAAAGGAAGAAAACTTTTTTATTTATACAAAAAAAGAGATTCTAAGTAATAGAATCCCTTTCAGCGGAGAGTGAGGGATTCGAACCCCCGGAGGTGTGACCCTCAACAGTTTTCAAGACTGCCGCATTCGACCACTCTGCCAACTCTCCAACACAGCGTTTATTGCCGTATTGCGAGTGCAAATATAGAACGCTTTTTCGAATTTGCAAATAAAAATTTTTAACAATTATTTTACGAAAACGTTTTCGTAAAATTCAATTCAATTTAAATTAAACAATAAAATAATGGTTAATAGCTACTTATTAGTATTCATAAAATTTAAAATTTCCTATTAAAAATTTATTTTTTTTCTATATTTTAGTATTTTCGTAGGAATAGTTGTGTTTTTATGACAATAATTAGTTTTTGTAAAAAAAATGTACGAAATCGTTATAATTGATTACTTTTGCCAAGAATTAAGTAAATAAACACAAATAAACATTTATTAAATGAACCACTCTTCTTATGATCAACAACTTGCATCTTTCAATGAAATGAGCAAAAAGGTTGTAGAATTCATTAAAATTGTTTCAGATTTATGGTATGATCAATCTGTTGAATTGGTAATTTTCCGTAATCAATTAGTTGATAAAAACGTTAGTGACATCGTAAATCTACATCAGTATGCTGAGGAATTTGTAGAAAAAAAGATTGCTATCGACGATACATTAGCGATTGCTAAAGCTATTTCTGAAGCTAAATTACCAGCTTCTAGACTTGATGTTGGAAAATTAGCTAAAGAATATATTTCTGGGAATTACGCTTCGGCAGAAGCTTTCGTTGAAGAGAAATTAGGTGCAAGCAAAAATGTAAAAAGTGTTGAACCAAAAGACGTTGTTTTATACGGTTTTGGTCGTATCGGACGTTTATTAGCTCGTGAGTTGGCTTCTCAAATGGGAAAAGGTCAACAATTAAGATTACGCGCTGTTGTAACACGTGATAAAAACGATCCTGTTTTGTTAGAAAAAAGAGCTTCTTTGTTACGTCATGATTCTGTTCATGGTGATTTTGACGGAAACGTTGTAGCTGATCACGAAAATAATGCTTTAATCATCAACGGAGTTTCTGTTTATATGATTTCTGCAGCTCAGCCAGAAGAAATTGATTATACTACTTACGGAATTAATAATGCTTTAATTATTGATAACACAGGTGTTTTTAAAGATGAAGAAGCGTTATCTCGTCATTTAAAATCTGTTGGTGCTGATAAAGTTTTATTAACAGCGCCAGGAAAAGGTGTTCCGAATATTGTTTACGGTGTTAATCATGAAGAATATAGCCCAGAAAATGTAAATATATTCTCAGCTGCTTCTTGTACAACAAATGCAATTACACCTATTTTGAAAGTTGTTGAAGATAATTTAGGTGTTGTAAAAGGGCATTTAGAAACAATTCATGCTTATACAAACGACCAAAATTTGGTTGATAATATGCACAAAAAATATCGTCGTGGACGTGCTGCTGCTTTGAATATGGTAATTACTGAAACTGGTGCTGGTAGTGCTGTAGCAAAAGCTTTACCAAGTTTAGCAGGTAAATTAACTTCGAATGCAATTCGTGTTCCTGTTCCAAATGGATCTTTGGTTGTCTTGAATTTAGAAGTTAGTAAAGATACTTCTGTAGAAGCGGTAAACAATTTGATGAAAGATGCTGCATTGAACGGAGAATTAGTTGAGCAAATTAAATTTTCGTTGAACAATGAATTGGTTTCTTCGGATATTGTTGGAACTTCTGCTCCGTCGATTTTCGATAGTAATGCGACAATTGTTTCTGCCGATGGTAAAAATGTTGTGATGTATGTTTGGTATGATAACGAATATGGATACAGTCACCAAGTAATGCGTTTAGCAAAACACATTGCAGGTGTTAGAAGATATACATACTATTAATAGTATTTTTTCCCTTTATTTAAAATTAATCCGTTAACATTTATTTGTTAGCGGATTTTTTTTGTAGGATATTCATTTAAAAATACTTAAGTAAATTTTATGTATTATTTTTGTTAATGTTATATTAATATTAGTTTAGAAAATTAACTTTTTTTAAAAAAAACTTAAAACAATTTATCGTATGAAAAAACTTTACTTTTTTAAATCATCCTTATTAACATTATTGTTATCAGGATTTGCTTTTGGACAGGGAACAGAAACTTTTGAGTCCCAAACAGCATTAAGTAGTTCTTATGCAACAGGATCATTTACTGGAGAAACAGGAGGAATTGTATGGAATTATACAAATGCAAGAAATGAAAGTACATATCCAATCACAAATAAAGGAATCCTATTTCAAGCTTCAGGAAATACATTAGAAACTACAATTTCTAATGGAATCGGAAAATTATCTTTTGATGTCAGAAAAGCTTTTACTGGAGGTTCAAATAATAGAAAGATTGAAGTATTAGTAGATAATGTAGTTGTTTACACTTCACCAACATTTGGAAAAGCACAAACGGATGCTACTATTCATTCATTTGAAGTAGAAATAAATAAGTCAGAGGCAGCTGTTATTACATTTAGAAATGCAGGACCACAACTTACTTTAGATAATATTTCTTGGACTGCCGCTGGAATAGCAACGGAAAAACCAGTTGTGTCTCCACGAACAATTACAGGAACTTATGGTGTATTATTGCCTGATGGAGCTGTGACAGCAACTAATAATCCTACCTTTTGGACTCAAACAGGTATTTTACCTTTAGGAATTACATTTGATAATGGCGTTTTCTCAGGTACACCTGAACAAGCAGGAACATTTACAGCACAGGTAGCAGCCACAAATCAATATGGAACTTCTGATCCGGCTACTATAACTTTTGAAATTGCAAAAGCAAACCAAACAGTAGATTATAACTTTGAAGCTTTAGTTCAAAACCAAGGAACCACTTTTTCTGGTTTACCATCACAAACAGATCAAGGGTTAAATATTGTGTATACTTCTGCTGATAATTCTATTGTTTCTATAAACGGAAATAGCTTATCATTTGATGGTATTGGTTCTACAACTATTAATGCAACTGCCGTTAGTAATAATAATTATAACGAATTTAGTACAACTTTTGATGTTTCAGTAACAGATCCTAATGCTACTTATTGTTTTGAGGAAACATTTGATGGTTTAAATGGTAATAATACAAGTACTGCAGGATCTAATAAGGCTTGGAATGGGAATTCTAATTTTCCTACTGTAGTTACTGTTTATCAAGCAGGAAATGCTATTAGGTTAGGTTCAAGTAATAACAAAGGGGGGATAACATCAAAAGTGTTAGATCAAATAGCTGGTAATGTAATAGTTTCTTTTGATGTAAAAGGTTGGACAGCAATTGAAGGAAGTGTCAATGTTACATTAGGTTCAGAAACTAAAAATGTTGTTTATACAGCGAAAATGGCAGATAATTTCGAAACACAAACTGTAAGTTTTGAAAACGTAGCTGCTGGTTCTACTTTAAAATTAGAAACATCGGCAAAAAGAGCATTTATTGACAATGTTAAAATTCAATGTTCAACAGCTGAAAACTCTACAACTTGGGACGGAACTGCATGGTCTAATGGAACGCCGGATCTTACAAAAGATGTAATCATCAAAGGTAAAGTAACAGTTGATACGCAATTAGAAGCTAAAACGTTTACAGTTTCAGATGCTGGAGGTTCAGTTGTCGTAAAGTCAGGTGCTCGTTTAATCGTTGATGGGAAGATCGACAATCAAGCTGGTCTTACAGGATTAGTTGTAGAAAATGGTGGTAATTTAATCCAAAATCAAAACGTTGCTAACTCAGGAGCAATTACAGTTAACCGCGATAGTAAATCGATGGTTCGTAATGATATGACGTTCTGGTCTTCTCCGGTTCAGCAGGAAGCATCGCAACAAACTATACGTTCATTCTCTCCGGAAACATTATACAATCGTTTTTGGACATATAATGAAACAACAGATGAATTTACTCAGATTTTAACTTCAGATACAGACTCAAAATTATTTGAACCAGGTAAAGGGGTTTCTATCCGTGTTAAAAACACTTTACCAACAGGGCAAAATACAATTCATAATGGTGCATTTTTAGGTGTTCCGTTCAATGGAGATATAACAGTTCCTGTTCAATTTACAGCAAATGGATACAATTTAGTTGGTAACCCTTATGCTTCTAACATTAATGTGGAAAAATTCTTATTAGCAAATGAGAATGTTAATTCATTATATTTCTGGACACATCAATTCCCTGTTGGTTCTTCAGAATATGCAAATAATTATGCCGCATTCAACGTTGTAGGTGGTGTTATTCCTGATTTGTCAAACATTTCTGTTGGACAAGGATTTATCGTAGGACTTTCTCAAGCTACACCTACAGTTAATTTTAACAATACAATGAGAACTTCGCAAGATGCATTTTTCTATAAAAATTCAATTGCAGAGAAAAACAGAATTTGGTTAAGTTTATCAAAAGAAAGTAAAACAATTAGCCAAATTTTATTAGCTTATATGGATGGAGCTACAAACGATGCGGATAATCAAATTGATGCAAAAGTGATGCAAAGAGGATCTTCAGCAATCTACTCATTGATTAATAATGAAGCATATGCAATCCAAGGACGCAGCTTACCTTTTAAAACTGATGATGTCGTAAAATTAGGTTTTGAAACTTTAGAGCAAGGAAATTACACAATCAATATAGAGAAAGCTGATGGGTTGTTTGAAAAAGGACAGATTGTTTATTTAAGAGATAAAGAGTTAAATCAAGTACATAACTTATCAGAATCAGCTTATTCATTCACTTCTAAAGCAGGAATATTTGATACTCGTTTTGAACTTGTGTATACAAATAAAACATTAGGTACAGATGAATTGTCAAAAGAAAATGTTATTGTTTATACTAAAAACAATACAATTGTAGTGGATGCAAAACAAAATAAAATTTCTTCGGTAGAGTTGTATGATATTCAAGGAAGAAAAATATTTGTGAAAAATAACATTCGTGCAAGTGTTTACCAAGTTGAATCTTCTGCAAAAGGAATTTTAGTTATAAAAGTTCTGACTGAAGACGGAAAAGTTAAGACTCAAAAAGTTGTAAACAAATAATTTAACATCTAATAAAATAGTACAATATGAAAAATATAAAACAAATTATCTTAGTTGCAGGAGTTTTGCATTGTTCAATAGGTCTATCTGCTCAAGAAAATAAGATTTCGTTCTTTGAATCAACTAATCAAAATGAAAGTTCTGCTAGACCAGGAACCGGTGGTGGTGGAACAGATGTTGAAGATGCTGATCCAGCACCAATCGATGATTATTTACCATTATTGGTAATAGGGGCAGGATTGGTTGCTTTACGTTTCAGAAAGCAGTTATTAAAAAACTAATTTCTAAATTATATAAAAAAAGAAAGCTTCTCTATTTTTGAGAAGCTTTTCTTATTTTATCTGTTCCAAACTATTCGCAATTGCTTTATATAGAACTTCACCCATTCTTTCACAATTTTCGTAAGATTGATCTTTATAAAACTTTGCAAAACCAGTTCGTAATTGTGCAACATTTTCTGGTTTAGAAATATGATCATTTTTCATGATTTTCATTAAATCACGAAAACGTTTCGAACTATTCGAAATTCTTTTCGAAATCAAGGATTTTACTTCTTTTCTATATTGATCGACAGAATTTGGTTTCAAGCGATTATTCACCAAATCAACCATAATTTTATTTTCTTTGAAATACTGTGGTCGATAAATTTTTAAATTTCCTTCATAACATTGTTGATCGAAATCTATTGGTCGAATTCTATAGATAACTTGATCAAAATCGTGAATTGGAATCACCACATAATTATACGATCGCATATCACCTAAAAGACCAATAAAACAGCGTTCATTGAACTTTACAAACTCTTTTGCAATCTGATTTTTCTCTAAATCATTACATTTATCCAAATAATTTTTGATAAAAACATCTCCTGGAATTCCTAAAATATGCTCTTCAATCAATGTATTTTTGTAGACCAAAAAATTGATTCGATGTGGAGACAAAATATCTTCTAATTCTAAACCATAAATACGCGAAGCATCTGCTTTTTTGATGTAAAAATTGGTATAATTATCATTCAAAATATTACGAACCCGAATACGAAAAGGTTTCGAATTTCCGAACGTACAATAATCAATAGAATCAACAACAAGATAAGGCAAAGACTCCTCATCTCCGTCTGAATGTAAGTAGGTGTAAATTCTGTTTAGACTATCTTGAATTTCCTGATGTTCCGAGTCGGTATAATAAACACCTAACCAATGCGTATCATTTCCTTCCTTATCTTCCAATGCTACACAACCCGAAAAACGCATCAAATCATCATATTCTACACTCGCTTTTGTTTTGCGATGATATTTCTCTAAATAATGATTTAATTCGTCACTCACAGGATAAATAGGCTTTCTAAACTCTATTTTTACATCTTTCATTTCATGCTTATTAGTCTATACGAAGATAGGTCTAAATTTATTTTTTAAAATTGTTTATTGGATTAATATTTGCTAAATTCAAACATAATCTAAATCTAAATAAAATGAATATTCAGGTCAGAAATTTGACTCTTGAAGATTATAGTGATTTGACTGAATCTACAAAAGAAGCCTATCACAATCAGCTTGGAACTTGGACTGTCGACGAAATTAAAGAATTATTAGCTATTTTTCCGCAAGGTCAACTTTGTGTTGAAGTGGATGGAAAAGTTGTTGCTTCGGCATTAAGTATTGTGGTTAATTCGAAAAAAACGAATATCGAATCGAATTATGATACGATAACATCTAATGGTAAATTTTTAAAACATGATCCAGAAGGTGATGTAATGTATGGAATTGAAGTTTTTGTTCATCCAAATTATCGTCAATTGCGCTTGGGAAGACGTTTATATGACGAACGTAAAGCGCTTTGTGAAGAAATGAATCTAAAATCAATTGTAGCTGGTGGACGTATTCCAAATTATCATAAATATTCGCAAGAATTATCTCCTAGACAATATATAGAAAAAGTAAAAAGTAAAGAAATTTATGATTCAACTTTAGCTTTTCAGATTTCGAATGATTTTAATGTTAAAAAAATCTTGAAAAATTATCTGAAAGATGATAAAGAATCCTTAGAATACGCCACTTTATTAGAATGGAATAATATCTATTACGAACCTGAATTGAAATCTAATTCACCGACAAAACGTACTATTCGTCTTGGTTTGGTGCAATGGCAAATGCGTTTATTTAATGGTTTACAAGATTTTTATGATCAAATTGAGTTTTTCGTAAGTGCGGTAAGCGATTATGGCTCTGATTTTATTATGTTTCCAGAATTTTTCAATTCGCCGTTGATGAGTCCATATAATCATTTGAAAGAGATTGAAGCGATGCATCAATTAGCAACGATGACGGACGATATTGTGAAGAAAATTCAAGAATTTGCAATTACATATAATGTCAATATTATTTCAGGATCTATGCCTCATCTAAAGGAAGGAAAACTATATAATACGTCATTTTTATGTCATCGTTCGGGGAAATTAGATTCGTATAGTAAAATACACATTACACCAAATGAGTTCAAATATTACGCATTGAATGGTGGCGATGAAATAAAAGTTTTTGATACCGACTGCGGAAAAGTAGGTTTACTAATTTGTTATGATGTCGAATTTCCTGAATTGAGCCGTATTTTAGCCGATCAAGGAATGGAAATTTTATTTGTTCCATTTATGACTGATACGCAAAATGGTTATACGCGAGTACGTAGTTGTGCGCAAGCTCGTGCAATAGAAAATGAGTGTTATGTGGCTATTGCAGGCTCTGTGGGAAATTTACCGCGTGTGAATAATATGGATATTCAATATTCACAATCGGCAGTTTTCACACCTTCAGATTTCTCTTTTCCAAACAATGGAGTTAAAGCAGAAGCAACTCCGAATACAGAAATGGTACTGATTTCTGATGTTGATCTTTATCTTCTAAAAGAGTTGCATGAGTATGGAACTGTAAAAACGATGAAAGACAGACGCAAGGATTTGTATGAAGTAAGACTAATAAAAACATAAAAAAAACCTCCAAATTGGAGGTTTTTTTTAGTTCTTATTCCCATTGGTTAGACTCGAATAAGAGCATAGACCTTAGGTTCGGTTAAGTATCTGTACTAAAATTAGAAATATTTTTTATAAGGGACAAATATTTTTTAGAAAACTTTGAACTTTAACATATTTCAATTTTGTTTTATAACTCTAATTCGAAGATTTGAATAAACTTTTCATTGAAATTATTTGAAACAAATTGATTAAAATAGATTTTTTTTCCATCGTTAGAAAAATGCGGAATTCCCGTTAATTCATTATTGATTTTTTGAACTTGATAGATTTGTTTAGATTTTTTTTCGGTTAAATCATTTAGATATATTTTATCGTTAACAAAATAAATAGCATATTTTCCGTTTGGTGAAAGATTGAATGGAGAGGTAATCGAATTTTCTAAAAAAGAATATTGAATAATTTCATTCGAAACTAAATTTACACCAAATAATTGCGTCTTATCAAATTCATCTTCCATCAAAAAATAGATGATTTTCCCATCAGGAGAAGAACGTAACCAATGTCTAAAATTACTAATTCCATGTTGAGTAAAAGTGATTCGTTTCTGCGAAATACAACTTGGCACATCTGGCAAAGTAGTTAAAGTTCCTTTTAAATTATCGTTTTCATCAAACCTTATTTCATTTGGAATTTCAGCAATAAAAATTTCCGTTTTCAAATTCCCTTTTTCATCACGCACATGTCCCTGAAATGCGATATTGTTTGTTGAGTTAATCCAACATTCATCAAAAGCTTTTTCGATTTCATCACTTCCATTTTTAGGATTTATCACTACTCTAGAAACGATAATCGAAAACATTTCACCAAAATTATTCTCTAATGTTTTATCAAAATCAACCTCAACTTTTTTGGGAAACATCATTCCAACCACTCGCTGATCTTTTATACTAGAATTGTGTTTGGATTCTTGTTCCAAGACATAATCGTTGTAAGTAAAACTAATCCAATTCTTCTCTTTTTGCCACGAATGCGAATGTGTTCCTCCACGCAAAGCACCATTTGTAAAGGGAAAATTTATATTTCGAGCATCCATAAAAATAGGCTGATTTGGAAATTCTAAATCAATTGCGACACCTGTCCTTCTTGTTGCCGAATACGGATTTGCTTGATTCGCATTTCGAATACCATGAATAAAAATAACTTTATTCTCAATTTGTGAAAAAGAGGCTGCACCTACTCCAGGACCAAACTCTGTTTGATTATTTGTTGTATAAATAATTTCGGATTCGTAAGTTTTCGTATGAAGTAAACAGATGGAAGAAGTTTCTCCAATTTTTGTATCATCATTTCGTCTATCAAAAACAAGATAATTGCCATCAACTGATTGAATTTGATTATGATGAAGCGTATGTCCAAAATCATCATAAGTTAACTGCTTTACCATATCGTATTGTTTAATAATATTTTATTTACTTAATAAACATTTAACAAGCAACTAAAAACGTAATTATTTGATTACTATAGACATTTCAACATTCTTTATAAAAAATTGTTACAAAACTGCATTTTATTTTTTATGTCTGGATTAATTATGATTAATAATATACTTTTTTCAATGTTTTTATTTTCCTTAGTATAAGTTTTGTTAAACCTTAAACAACAAAGGTAATATTTAATGAAGATTTTGGAAAATCTACAACAAGAATTGGTTCACAATATGTACCGCAATCTGGAAATGATAGCAACAATTAAATAGTTTTACTCGTATAGACATGTTGTCAATGATATTATTTCTCCTTATCCAAAACAATTGCCTTTTTTGATGGTAAAGTTTGGAATTTCTGGAAGTAGAAAATAAAAGCTCAGTTACAGACTGAGCTTTCTTTTATTTATACCAACTACTATACATCAAATAATTATTGGCGATTCTTTCTATTTCTCCTTCTTTCAATTCTTTTGGAACATCTTTAATTTTTTTCGCTGGAATTCCAGCCCATAATTCTCCTTCTTTTACATGCGTTCCTTTGGTTAAAATTGCACCAGCAGCAATCAAAGAATTAGATTCAACAATGCAATCATCCATCACAATTGCGCCCATTCCAACCAAAACATTATCATGTATTGTACAACCATGTACAATAGCATTATGCCCTATCGAAACGTTATTTCCAATTGTTGTTGGCGATTTTTGATACGTCGCATGTATTGTTGCGTTATCCTGAATATTTACTTTATTCCCCATTTTAATATAATGTACATCTCCACGCACAACTGCTGAAAACCAAATTGAGCAATCATCTCCCATTTCTACCTCTCCTACAACCACAGCATTATCCGCTAAAAAGCAGTTTTCACCGAACTTTGGTGTATGCCCATTTAATTCTTTAATTATTGCCATAACAAAATCTATAATTCTAATGATAAAGATACATTTTTATAGCGTATTTTTGTAGAACTATGAGAGTATACGAAGAAATTACACCAAATAATAACGTGATGAAGTTCGTTTGTGACGAGACTTTAACACAAGGTGGCGTGGAATTCGATAAAGAATCTACAGCTACCGAATCTCCTTTAGCGCAAGTTTTATTGACTATACCATTTATTCAAAAAATATTTATCACAGCGAATTTTGTTGCGATAGAAAAAATAGATGCTGTTGATTGGGCTGATGTTACAGAAGATTTGAAAGAAATTATCAATGAACATTTAGAAGAAAATGCAATTTTAGCACCAATGAAAAAGGCTCCTATTTCTATTTATGCAGAAATGACGCCTAATCCTGCTGCGATGAAATTCGTTTCAAATTCTATGTTAGCGCCAGAAATCATCGAGATAAAATCGAGAGAAAAAGCTGCTGGAGTTCCATTAGCTGTTGCGATTTACAAAGAATATCCTTTTGTTGAAGAAGTTTTTATTGTTGATAATTATGTTTCTTTAACGAAAAACGAAACAGAAGATTGGTCACTTTGGGCAATGGATGTTCGTTCGTTTATTACGAATTATTTACAAGCTGGAGGTCCTGTTTTTGATGAATTTTATGAATTCACAACAGAAGCTCCTGAGCATGTTGTGGTAAAACCTGCTGAAGAGTTTTCTTCTGTTGAACAACAAATCAAAGCTATTTTAGACGAATATGTTCAACCAGCAGTTGCAAATGATGGTGGAAATATCGAATTAATTGAATTTGATGAAGAAACGAGAACAGCAAAAATGTTATTACAAGGTGCTTGTTCTGGTTGTCCGTCTTCTACAGCAACGCTTAAAAATGGTATCGAAGGTATTTTAAAACAAATGATGCCTGATGTTGTAGACAACGTTGAAGCTGTAAACGGATAAGATTAAACACATAGTATCAAAAAAATCCAACTCGTTTTGAGTTGGATTTTTTTATTTAATATCTCTCGATTATTCATCAAAAAAGTCGATAGAACGACGATAATTATAAAAAAATAACCTTCTGCGAGCTTCTAAATCATTGACACGAATCGACGAAACATCATCAATCTGAAAATACAAAGAGCCTTCGTCCGTTCCTTCCGAACCAATACATTTTAACTCGAAATCATCTTCAGTTAAATTCCGAATAAAACCTGCAAAACGACTATTGTTATTTAATTGAATACGTGATACATATTCGGTTTGATCATTTATTTCGCCTAAAATTTGACGAACCCAATTTTCTTCTGCTGTTGCATTAAATGTGATTGGATTTTCTTGATCCAAATCGGTGTGATGTTCTTTCAAATAATTGAGACATTTGCAGTAATCATCAACATCTATTCGACTAATTTTAAAATAAGGTTCGATTAAAATTCCATCTTTTTTACCATATTTCGAAATGTGTTGCATCGTAAAAAATTCGTCATTAAAATCTAAAATATATCCAGCCCAAAAATTATCTCCTTCGGGATCATTGTAAACGGCAATAATTGATTGATTTTCTTTTGAGTGTTGTAATATTTTATAGAAGTTAGAATTCATATTTCTTTGGGTTAAAAAGTCAAATTACGAATCTTTGTGGATAAAAAAAAGGTTCTTGATTATTTCAAAAACCTTTTCTTTCTATTAATTCGCTTTTCGGAAAATCGAAGCTTCATAACTTAATGATTGCCAATCTCCTTTTTGCAGATTATCTAATTTTATTTTTTTGTAGATATTTTCTTCTCCTGCAACTGTTATTGTAAATTGTGTACGATCTAAAATATTTTTTTCAGTAATTGTATAATTAATATCAAATTTCTTTTTTGTCAATTTCTCTACAATTGGTTTTAAATAAGCTATAGCAGCTTCAGAATTTTTGAATTGTTCGTTTTGTGGAAATTGCACATCAAAATATCCTTCGTATGTAAAATCTGGTTCTGTAATAATCAAATTATAAGGATCAGCAAACAAGGCTGGACGCTGTTTTTGGTATTCTTTTTCAGTTTTATATTGACGTTTTTCTTCTTTATAAATCAACGGATATTTATCAGCAAGAACAGCTAATTTATCGGTATCATAAGAATACGGAATTCCGTCATGAAAAACATTGTAGAAGGCAGGATTTACCAACCATTGATCGACAATTTTCTTATCTTTTACCATATAAATCATTACTCCATTATCTTGTGCTTGAAAAGTAGATGATTGATATCCATACTCCAAAATTGGTTTTCCTAATTGTATAGCCGCAGCATTTTCTAACATAAAATTAAACTTCTCATAAGCCTTTGTTTCATCGCTTAAAGGAGCCATTCCATATACTTTTGTCGAAGCATCTACATTTTTATCATTAATCATAGAGGTTACTTGCGCTGTTGCAAAATTTGCAAGAACAACAGTGGCTGTAAGTAAAATTTGTTTTATCATGTATTGTATATCTTTATTTTAAAATGTGTTCCAAATTTATTGATAAATTTCGATAGTTATCTTACCTGATTGTGTAATACTTCCGCGATACATTCCGGCAGTGTTAAAAGGAAAACTTGCTTGACCATTTTTATCTAAAATAATCATTCCGCCATCGCCTCCTAAATCACCAATTTTCTTAATAACTTCTTCACCAGCTTTTTTCGAAGAAAGTTTCTTGTAATTCATCAAAGCCGCAACATCATATGCCGCAACAGCTTTTATAAAATATTCGCCCCAACCCGTACTCGAAACACCAACTTCGCTATTTGCATACGTTCCAGCACCAATAATTGGCGAATCGCCTACTCGACCAAAACGTTTATTTGTCATTCCACCAGTCGAAGTTCCTGCCGAGATATGACCTTTATTATCCAAAGCAACTGCGCCTACAGTACCAAATTTTTCGTCAACAAAATTGAATGGAACATACGCTTGTGTTTTAGCATCATGGTCTAATTCCATTTTTTCTTTATCCTTTTCCAAAACTTTTTGAAGAGAATTCAAGCGTTCCTCAGTTTTAAAATAACTTGGATCAACAATTTCTAAACCTTGAGTTTGAGCAAATTCTTCTGCTCCTTTTCCAACCATCATCACATGAGCAGAATTTTGTAAAACAGCTTTTGCTGCTAAAATTGGATTTTTAATCGTTGTAACTCCAGCCACAGCACCTGCTTGCATTGTATTTCCAATCATCAACGAAGCGTCTAATTCATTTTTACCTTCATGCGTAAAAACCGCTCCTTTTCCTGCATTAAACAAAGGTGAATTTTCCATTACTTTTATGGCTTCTATCACTGCATTTTCACTTTCGCCACCTTGTTTGATGACTTCATAACCTTTTGTCAAAGATTCAGCTAAAGCATCTCGGTACGCTTTTTCCTTTTCGGGTGTCATATTTTTTTTCAGAATTGTACCAGCACCACCATGAATTACCAAAACAACTTTGTCTTGTTTCGTTTGTGCATATGTAGAGATTGTCAAAACTGATAAGATTAAACCGACTATTTTTTTCATGTGTAAAATTTTATTCAACGTCTAAAAATAGAAAAGTTTATAGAAATTAACTATTTTTAGCATTGAATTTGATAACGAAATATCAACAACTGTTATTAAACAAATAAATTACCTATGAACTCTAATAAACACTATCTTTCTAACAATGTCTTGTTACAGTTAGCATTTATTGCAATAATACTTTTAGTTTTTGGATTAATTACCAAAAATCTTTTAGCATTTTTCCCTGGACTTCTCGGTGCTTTGTGTTTGTATGTTTTGCTTTTAAATCCTTTGCAATGGCTAGTAAAAGTAAAAAAATGGAACAAATTAGCAAGTGTAATTATCTTAATGATTAGTAGCGCGATTTTGATTATTGGACCTCTTTATTTATTAATTCAAATGTTAACGAATAAAGTAATGGTGCTATTAAATGACACAGCTCAAATTAAAACAGATGTCAATAAAATTATTCAAATGTTGCAAACCAAATTTCATATCGATGTGTTTAGTGCAACAAACATTGAAAAAATAACACAAGTTGGAGGTAAATTATTAGAAAAAACACTGAATGCTTCAATGGATATGACAGTTCAGTTGGGTGTTGCTTTCCTTATTTTGTATTTTATGTTGATGAACCATCAAAAACTTGAAAATTGGTTTTACAGAACAATTCCGCTTAAAACAAGTAATTTAGTCAAAATGAACAAAGATTTGAAAGATTTAGTTATTTCAAATGCTGTCGGAATGCCATTAACAGCCTTTCTACAAGCAATAATTGCCTACATTGGATATCTTATATTTGGTGTAGATGATGCGTTTACTTGGTTTATTTTAACCATTTTTGCTGCAATGTTGCCTGTCGTTGGTGCCGCACTTATTTATGTACCTCTTGGACTATTTTTACTTGCAAAAGGTGAAACTGGATCAGCGGTTGGATTATTAATTTATTGCTTTGTAATTGTTGGGCTTTCAGATAATTTAATCCGTTTAGTTTTACAAAAAAAAATGGCAGATGTTCATCCATTAATTACTATTTTTGGAGTAATCGTTGGTTTAAATCTATTCGGATTTATCGGAATTATATTTGGACCTATCTTATTTTCAGTATTCTTTTGGTTAGTCAAATTGTACAAATACGAATTTATTGATCCAAATCCTGAAGATTAATTATTATTAAAAACCAATTAAAAATGAGTATAGAAAACTTTAAATTCTTTAAACCTTTAGAACCACGTTGGAGCGATTTTGATCCAATTGGTCATGTAAATAATGTATTTTATTTCGAGTATTTCCAGATCGGTAGAGCCTATTATATGATGGCTTCGAGCAAAAAATGGCAATGGACGCGACACATGTTTGTCATTGCACATATGGAAGCGAGTTACCAAAAAGAATTACGTCCAAATGCGATAGAACCTCGTATTGGTGTACGAGTTACAAAATTAGGAAATAAGAGTTTCGATTTTGAATATATTGTCACAAGTAAAAGCGAAAATGGTGAAGATGTTATTCATTGTATCGGAAAAAGTACACAAGTAATGTACGATATGGAAGAGAAAAAATCGATGGAATTGCCAGATTGGGTAAAAAATGATTTTAAGAATTACGAAGGTAATCTTTAGAAAATAATCCTAAAAAAAATACAACAGTAGTTAAGTCTTTTCATTAGATAATGATTAGATTTAACTACTTTTTCTTTTTAAACTCGTTGCGTTATGAAAAATTTGTTTTTAATGCGTCATGCAAAAAGTAAATGGAACGAAAATGTTTCAGATCAATTTCGTTCTATCACAGAGATTGGTGAATTCAAAACGAAGAAAGTAGCAAATTATATTCATCAAAATTTTGAATTGAAATTTGATCAAATATTTTCGAGCAAAGCAGTTCGAGCAAAAGAAACTTCTCTACTTGTCAAACCTATTTTATTTCCTAATCAAACCATTCATATCGAAGATGATTTGTATACTTTTTCGCATTATTTATTAGACAAATGGATTAGAAATTTGGATAATGAATTGCAAAATGTTCTTATTTTTGGACATAATCCTGCGTTTACAGATATTACCAATCAGTTAGGAAATGAAATGATTTACAATCTTTCGACTTCTGGATTTGTCTGGATACAGTTTGATTCTGATAATTGGAAATCGATTCAAAAAGGAAAAACTATAAAAATAATTTTACCTAAAGAAATTAAATGAAAAAATATATAAACCGCGAAATCAGTTGGCTTTCTTTCAATGCGCGCGTGTTGCAAGAGGCTTCTGACGAAACAGTTCCGTTGTTAGAACGAATTCGTTTTTTAGGAATTTATTCGAACAATTTAGATGAATTTTATTCGGTTCGATATTCTACAATTTTGCGCTCGATACAGTTCAAAGATGTAGAAATTGTTTATCAAAATATTGTACCAGATCAAACGGACGAAGAATTGATCGATGAAATCAATGAAATTGTGCGTCAGCAGCGAGTCCAGTACGATGATTTGCATAATCAATTATTCAAAGAATTAGAGAATCACAATATTTTTGTGATAGATGATACATCGATTCCTGAGAATTATTTAGAATTTATTTCCGAATATTTTTACAACGAATTTATTCATACGGTTGGAGTTTTTATTTTAGATGATATTAAAAAAGCACCGCCTTTACGCGATGGATCGTTCTATTTAGCGGTGAAAATGCAATTAAAAGACAAAGTTCAATATGCACTTTTGATTGTTCCAACGCATTTATTTTCGCGTTTTATTGTGCTTCCAAAGTATGATCAAAATACGTATGTCATGTATTTGGAAGACATTATTCGTTTTCATTTGAAAGATATTTTCAAAATGTTTGATTTCGAAACAATTGAAGCACATTCCATCAAAATTACACGAGATAGCGAACTTGATTTTGATAACGATTTAGAACATAGTTTATTAGAAAAAGTCATCAATAGTTTAGAAAATCGTAAAAAAGGTGTTCCTGTCCGATTAGTTTATGATGATGAAATTGCACCAGATACGTTGAAATTTTTCTTGAAAAAATTACGATTAGATGAATATGATAGTATCAATCCGGGAGGAAAATATCACAACAAACGAGATTTGATGAGCTTTCCAAGCTTTGACATTCCAAATTTAACGTACGAAAAAATAAAACCAATTATTCAGAAAAAACCTTTTGAATATAACAGTTATTTTCAGGCTTTTACGGAAAATGAGGAAATGATGATGGCGCCTTATCACGATTATTCTTTGTTGTTAAAATTTCTTCGAGAAGCTGCAATTGATCCTAAAGTAACCAAAATAAAAATTACAATTTATCGTGTTGCAAAGGATTCGCAAGTGATGCATTCGTTGATAAACGCAGCGATGAATGGAAAAGAAGTAACAGCTGTTTTGGAACTTCGTGCGCGATTTGATGAATCGAATAATGCGATGTGGTCGAAAAAATTGCAAGAAGCTGGTGTGAATGTTATTTTTGGGGTTCCGGGGTTGAAAGTACATTCGAAAATTGGTTATATCGAACGTAAACCAGAAGGAATGTTGGCGCAGAAATATGTGTTTATTAGCACAGGAAATTTTCATGCAGGAACAGCAAAAATTTATACAGATTATACGTATTTCACAACCAATCCGGGAATAACAAAGGATGTTGAACAGATTTTTAAATTTTTCGGAGCTAATTATTTGAACTTAACGTACAATCATTTATTGGTTTCACCTTATGGAACACGTAAAAAAATTGTCAAGATGATTAAACGAGAAATCAAAAATCATCAAGCTGGTTTACCTGCGGAGATCAACATGAAATTAAACAGTTTAAGCGATAAACAAATCATTGATTTATTGTATAAAGCTTCTCAAAAAGGAGTAAAAGTCCGTTTGGTTGTGCGTGGAATTAATTGTTTGATTCCTGGAGTTAAAAATCTTTCCGAAAATATTGAATGTGTCAGCGTTATTGATAAATTTTTGGAACATCCGCGTGTGTATTGGTTTAAAAATGCAGGCGATGACAAAGTTTATATTTCCTCTGCAGATATGATGGAACGTAATTTGGATAATCGTGTGGAAGTAGCGTGTCCGATTTACGATCATAAATTCAAAAAAATAGTTATGGATACGTTTAATTTGAGTTTTGAAGATAACGTAAAAGGTCGCCAAATAACGGCTGAATCTTCTTTAGAATACAAACGAAACAATAAAAAACCAAACCGCTCTCAGTTTACGACCTACGAATATTTTAAAAAATTAAACGAACAAGAAAATGAAGATTAGAAAATTAGGAGCAATAGATATTGGATCTAACGCCATGCGATTGTTGATTAATTATGTTTACGAAGAAGAAGGTCGTGCGCCAATTTTTAATAAAACCAGTATTGTGAGAATGCCTATTCGTTTGGGACACGATGTTTTTATTGATGGACAAATTTCCGAAACAAATATAGATCGTATCTGCGATGCTATGTTGTCTTATGCATTGATGATGAAGGTTTATGATATTGAAATCTATAAAGCTTATGCAACTTCTGCCATGCGCGAAGCCAAAAATGGAAAAGATGTTGTAAAAAAGGTGATTAAAAAATCTGGAATTAACATCGAGATTATAGATGGAAAAACCGAAGCTGAATTACTTTTTAATACAGAATTAGGTGATTTTATACAAGACGAAAAAATCTATTTGTATGTAGATGTTGGTGGTGGTAGTACCGAATTAACATTATTAAAAGATAATAAGGTTTTTACGTCAAAATCTTTTGAAGTAGGAACTGTACGTTTGTTGGAAAATAAAGTTTCACCAAATACTTTTAACGAAATGAAACAATGGATTCACGAAAACATTGGTGATGATGAAGTCGAATTAATTGGTTCTGGTGGAAATATTAACCATGTATACAAATATTCAGGCGTAAAACTGGGAATGCCTTTGAGTAGTGTTTATGTCAAAAAACATTATCAAATTTTACAAACGATGACTGCTGAAGAACGTATGCAGAATTTCAATATGAAACCCGACCGTGCTGATGTAGTGGTTTATGCATTAGAAATTTATAGTAATGTACTAAAATGGTCGCATGCAAAGAAAATTCATGTTCCGAAAATTGGACTTTCGGACGGAATTATTCGAAAAGTATATAAAGATTTAGAAAAATAAATACTTCTATTATAAGGTCAGATTAATCTGGCCTTTTATTTTGATTAAAATTTTATAAAACAAAAAAAAGCTTGAACAAATGTTCAAGCTTTCAGCGGAGAGTGAGGGATTCGAACCCCCGGAGGTGTGACCCTCAACAGTTTTCAAGACTGCCGCATTCGACCACTCTGCCAACTCTCCAATAACGCAGTCTACTGCGGTATTGCGAGTGCAAATATAGAACGCTTTTTCGAATTTGCAAACCTTAATTTAAAGTTTTTTTAATACAAAAACATAGTTTATTCAGTATCAAATAAATATTTTAAAAAAAATTATACAATAACGACCAAAGCTATCTGAATAAGAAAACCAAGCGTAAAAAACAAAGCGGCAAACTTCAATAAAGTAAAACGAAAAGTTTCATTCAAGATTAATTTATTGACCAATGGTTTCGAGATTTTTTCGTCCAAAAGCTTTTCTACTTTTTTATAGAAAATCAATAATAAAATTATAATCATTATAACAACGACAAATACAAAAAAAGAACTCATCGAATGATAAAACATCACTCCCATCGCCATTCCTAATACAGCTAATATTAATTGTGGCAACTGATTAATTGCTTTCCGAATCATTTCTTCGGTTTTACTTAACCAATCAGCTCCAAGAATTTCTGGCGCAGCCATCCAAAATGCAAGAAATTGCAATATCAAACCAAGTAAAGTAAAAATTTTTATCATTCTCAAAAATTCAATTATAGTTAAAGATAAAAAAAACCGTTTAAAATAAATTAAACGGTTTTCATATTATTCTTTTCAAAAAAGATTATTCTTCCTCTTCTTCGTCTTCTTTCATCGTATGATAAACGTTATTTACGTCCTCATCTTCATCAAATTTCTCTAACAATTTTTCGATGTCAGCTTTTTGTTCTTCTGTTAATTCTTTTGTTGTTTGTGGAATTCTTTCAAATTCTGATGAAATAATTTCATATCCACTTTCTTCCAAAGATTTGAAGATTGTTCCGTAATTCTCAAAAGGTGCAATTAATACAATTCCATCTTCATCCTCAAAAATCTCCTCTACTCCAAAGTCAATCATTTCAAATTCTAATTCCTCTAAATCTAGATTTTCAGGTTTTTGAATCTTGAAATTACAGATATGATCAAACATAAATTCAACAGAACCTTGCGTTCCTAATTGTCCATTACATTTACTGAAATAAGAACGAACGTTAGCTACTGTACGATTGTTGTTATTTGTAGAAGTTTCAACTAAAACGGCAATTCCGTGAGGTCCATAACCTTCAAAAATAACTTCCTTATAGTTTTCTGTATTTTTATCAGATGCTTTTTTGATTGCGCGTTCGATATTATCTTTAGGCATATTTACAGCCTTCGCATTCTGAATTACCGCGCGAAGATGAGAATTTGAATGCGGATCAGGTCCTCCTGCTTTTACTGCCATTACGATATCCTTCCCAATTTTAGTAAACGCTTTAGACATTGCTGCCCAACGTTTTAATTTACGTCCTTTTCTAAATTCAAATGCTCTTCCCATTTATACTTGTTTTAATAGTTGCAAATTTATTCATAAAACGAAAAAAATCCAAGAACTATGTCTTGGATTTTTAAGTTGTTAATATTTTAGAATAATTATTTCAATCCGTGGTATTTCAACATTGGTTCAATTGAAGGATTTTTACCTCTAAAATTTTTGTAAATCACATTCAAATCATCCGAATTCCCTTGAGAAAATACTTTATCTCTCAAAATTTGACCATTTTTACGTGACATTCCTCCATTTTCTATTGTCCATTCGTAGGCATCATGGTCTAACATTTCTGCCCAGATATATGCAAAATATCCCGCTGCATATCCTCCACCAAAAATATGGCTAAAATAAGAAGAACGGTAACGAGGCGGAACTTGTGGTAAATTTGTTTTATTATCAATTAAGGCTTGTTTCTCAAAATCGTCTACGCTTGTGATTGTTTTATCGACAGAAACAGTGTGCCAAGATAAATCTAAAGCCGCAGCAGAAAGTAATTCTGTTAACGTATAACCTTTGTTAAAGTTAGATGCTTTTTTCATTTTTTCTACCAACACATCAGGAATCGCAGCTCCTGTTTGATAATGCTTTGCATAATTTTTTAGGATAGATGGCTCCGTTACATAATGCTCGTGAAATTGAGATGGAAACTCTACAAAATCTCTTGAAACATTTGTTCCAGATAAAGTTGGATATTTTTGATTCGCAAAGAAACCGTGCAATGCATGTCCAAATTCGTGGAAAGTTGTTACCACATCATCATACGAAATCAATGCAGGTTGACCATTTGCAGGTTTTGTGTAGTTTCCGACATTATAAATAACAGGTTTTGTGCCAAATAAGTGCGATTGCTCCACGATATTACTCATCCAAGCTCCCCCTTGTTTAGAATCTCTTTTGAAATAATCTGTATAAAATAATCCCAATTGCGAACCATCTTCATTAAACAATTCGTACACTTTTACATCTTCATGCCAAGTTGGTATATCTGTACGTTTTTTGAATGAAATTCCGTACAATTCTTTCGCCATAAAGAAAATTCCATTCTCTACAACTGAATCTAAAACGAAATAAGGTTTCATTTCATTTTCGTCGATATCATATTTCTCTTTACGAACTTTCTCCGCATAATAGTTCCAATCCGCAGCTGTTAATGTATTTGCTGGATTTTCTTTCTTCGCTAAGGCTTCAAATTCTTTTGCATCTTTTTGTGCCATTGCAGTTGCTGCCGGAATCATTTGATTTAAAATTCCTTTTGCTGCTGTAGGATTTTGCGCCATTTGATCTTGCAAATTCCATTCTGCATAATTTGCAAAACCTAATAATTTAGCTTTCTCCGCACGTTTTTTAACCAAAGTTAAAATTGTATAACGTGTATCATTTTCGTCTTTTTTCTCTGTTCTAATCCAAGCTGCATCAAATAATTTTTTTCTTGAAACTGCATTGGTCATATTTTGTAATTCAGGTTGTTGCGTTGTATTCAATAAACTGATTAAATATGTACCATCAGCTTGTTTGAAAGCCTCTAAATCAGCATCACTCAAACCAGCTAATTCTTCTTTCGTAAAAGTAACGCCACCAGATTTTGTTCCTTTTAATAATTGATTGGAGAATTTAGTTTCTAAAGAAGCGATTTCTCCATTCAATTTTTTCAATTCATCTTTTTGTGCAGCAGATAAATTTGCGCCAGCCAATTCAAATCGTTGATAATATACATCTAACAAACGAGATGACTCTTTATCTAAATTCAATGATTTTTTATTGTCATGTAAAGTTTTTACACGTTGAAATAATTTATCATTCAAATAAATGGCATCGCTATGAGCCGCAAATTTAGGCGACATTTCCTCCTCAACTGCTTGCAACGTTTCGTTTGTATTTGCTCCAGTCAATAATCCAAAAACATGATTAACTCGTGTTAATAATTGACCCGATTTTTCCATCTCAACTAATGTATTTTCGAAAGTTGGTGCTTCAGAATTATTCGCAATTTTATTGATTTCGACTAATTGTTCAGTCATTCCTTGCAACAAAGCAGGTTTGAAATCTTCGTTTTTAATTTTCGAAAAATCAGCAGTTTGATAAGGCAAAGTGCTCACTTCAAAAAAAGGATTTTTATCGTTCCACATACTATTTGTTGACTTTTCGCTACAAGAAGTGGTTAGGATTGACGATCCAACCATCATTCCGTAAAAAAGTTTTTTATTAAACATTTTTATAATTTTTAGACCTAACGAAGTTAAAACTTATAATGTTAAATTTCAAAAATATTCAATTTTTCATTCAAACAATGGGAAATATTTAAGCTAAATCTTAAAAGTTAAATAATTAATAAACCTTACCGAAAAGGTTGAATTTTCTTCAACGAAAATAATTATCTTTGAAAAAGAGTGAGGAAAAATTTCACTCTTTTTTATTACCCTAAAAATCAATCCATTTTGTATTTAGATTTAGAAGAATTAAAATATTTATTAGCTGAAAGTGTTGAAGAATTGCCAAGTTGGGAATCACACCAAAAGCTTTCACCTCCATATCGTCAAAAATTTGATTTAGAATATGTAAAACGTACCAATCCTAGAAGTGCGTCTGTGATGATTTTATTGTATCAAAACGAAGATGGAGAAGTTGAATTCCCAGTAACCATGCGTGTTTCTTACGAAGGAGCGCATTCGCATCAGTTTTCTTTGCCAGGTGGACAATTTGAAGAACAAGATATTAGTTTTGACGAAACTGCTATTCGCGAAACTATGGAAGAACTTGGTGTAGAGTACGAAAACATTGAGATTGTAAGACAATTGAGCGAAATGTATATTCCGCCAAGTAATTTCTTGGTTTATCCTTACATCGGAATTTATCATGGAGAACCACATTTCAATCCAGATGAGCGCGAAGTACAATACGTTGTTCCATTAAATTTGGAAGCTTTTTTGAATGCTGATTACGAAGTTTTTGAGAGAGAATTTTCTGGTCAAGTTGTCGAAATTCCTGGTTATAACATTGGTGATGATGAATTTCTTTGGGGCGCAACGGCAATGATTTTAGAAGAATTTAAAGATTATCTAAAAATCGTATTAAATTTGTAACTTAAACAATTAAGAACTCGTGTCTCAAAAAGCAAAGAAAAAGAACGCATTTCGCGATTCATTTGGACATTTATATTTCCTAAAAAGGACGTTAATTTTCTTATTAGGATCATTTACTTATAACCGTTACAATGGTTTTAATAAATTAAAAGTTAGCGGTACAAAAAACTTGGTTCATTTGCCAGCTCAAAATGTATTATTCGTTTCGAATCATCAAACTTATTTTGCTGATGTTTTCGCGATGTATCATGTATTTTGTAGTGTAAAAAATGGTTTTATTGATACCATCAAAAATCCAATTTATTTACTTAATCCTAAGATTGACTTTTATTACGTTGCCGCTGAAGAAACAATGAAAGATAATCTTTTGACGAAATTATTCGCCTACACAGGAGCGGTTACCGTAAAAAGAACGTGGCGTGCAAAAGGAGAAAATGTAAATAGAAAAGTAGATTTAAGCGAAATTAACAATATTGATATTGCGTTGCAAAGTGGTTGGGTAGTAACATTTCCGCAAGGGACTACAACTGCGTTTGCACCTGGTCGTCGTGGAACTGCACATTTAATCAAGAAAAATAAACCAATTGTAATTCCAGTTGTAATTGATGGTTTTCGTAGAGCTTTTGATAAAAAAGGTTTGCGTATTAAAAAACGTGGAATTAATGCGACAATGACATTCAAAGAGCCTTTGGAAATCGATTATGAAAATGATTCGAGTGATGCAATCATGAAAAAAATTATGAATGCAATTGAGCAAGCACCAGAATTTAATAAAGTTCGACCAATGGACGAAATTCTTGCTGAAAATAGTGAAAAATCATTGGATGATTATTTGAATGAAGACGACGAAGAGTTTGATGATTTCGAAGAAATGGGCTACGACGAAGAAAATAAAAAAGACTAAAAGAATACAACATACAAAATGAAAAAAGTTCATTTTATTGCAATTGGTGGAAGTGCAATGCACAATTTGGCGATTGCTTTGCACGAAAAAGGATATCAAGTAACAGGTTCTGACGACGCAATTTTCGAACCTTCGAAAACACGTTTGGACCAACGTAGAATTTTACCAGAAGAAATGGGTTGGTTTCCAGAAAAAATTACAACAGATTTAGATGCTGTGATTTTGGGAATGCATGCTCACGCTGATAATCCTGAAATGTTACGTGCTCAAGAATTAGGTTTAAAAATCTATTCATATCCAGAATATTTGTACGAACAATCAAAAGATAAAACGCGTGTTGTAATTGGTGGTTCGCATGGAAAAACGACAATTACATCAATGATTCTTCACGTTTTGCATTATCATAATATCGATGTTGATTATATGGTTGGTGCGCAATTGGATGGTTTTGATGTGATGGTAAAATTGACAGAAGACAACGAATTTATGATTATGGAAGGTGATGAATATTTATCATCTGCCTTAGATCGTCGTTCAAAATTCTTGTTGTATCAACCAAATATTGCGTTGATTTCAGGTATTGCTTGGGATCATATCAATGTTTTTCCAACGTTTGCAGATTACACTTCTCAATTCTCAAAATTCGTAGAATCTATCGTGAATGGAGGTGCTTTAATTTACAACGAAACAGACGAAGAAGTTGTTAAAGTGGTAGAAGAAACGGAGAAAGCAATCAAGAAATTCCCTTATCATTTACCAGAACATTTTATCGAAAATGGAATCACTTTTATCGAAACAGAAGATGGACCAATTCCGTTAGAAGTCTTTGGTAATCATAACTTGATGAATTTAGAAGGTGCTCGTGCAATTTGTAAACAATTAGGTGTAATGGATGATGATTTCAACGAAGCAATTCAATCATTCAAAGGAGCATCTAAACGTTTGGAATTAATTAATCGTACTTCTGATTTTGTTGCGTATAAAGATTTTGCCCATGCGCCAAGTAAAGTAACTTCAGTTACGAATGCAGTAAAAGAACAATATACAGATAAAACAGTTGTAGGATGTTTAGAAATCCACACCTATTCGTCTTTGAATCCTGAGTTTTTGGTGCAATACAAAGGTGCTTTAGACAAAACTGATATCAAAATTGTAATGTATAGCCCAGAAGCATTAGAAATAAAACGTATGGAAATGATTTCTGCAGAAGATATCAAAAAAGCCTTTGGAGATGATTCTATTTTGGTATTTACAAATGGTGAACAATTGCAAGATTATATCGAAAGTTTAGATAAAAAAGATAAAGTATTTTTGATGATGAGTTCAGGAAACTTCGGTGGAGTAAACTTGAATGAATTATTTAAAGCATAAAAAAATCACCTTTCAATAAAAGGTGATTTTCCACTTAAATATCTATAAAATATAGAAAAAGAGAACTTAATTTTTTAGGTTCTCTTTTTGTTTTTTGTCAAATGGTCAAAATAATCATTTTAGGTTTTTGGATTACTTCTTTTCAAATATCAGTAAACTTAGAACTATTTTAAACTTTTTCGGAACTATTAATTTTAAAAACATTATTTTAGAAAAAACAGAGGTGATATAAACTTTTAGTAATACTCTACTCACTTTTGTTAGCTTTCGCCATCAAAAAACACCTCTGTTTTACTATAAAATTATAGTGACCCTTTTGATAGTAACAAAGATGATAAAAATCGAGATAAAAAAAAGTTTGAAAAGTAGCCTAAAGATGTCCAAAACGGAAGTTATTGTAAACTTTTTCTAAATTGAGTTGGACTAATTTTTAGATGTTTTTTGAAAAAATTTCCGAATGAATATTGGTCAGAAAAGTTTAACTCATTCGAAATTTCAGAGATTGTTTTAGTTGTTTCACTCAACAATACTTTCGATTCACGAATCACAACAGAACTGATTAATTCTTTTGTCGTTCTACCTGTTATTGATTTGCAACATTCAGTTAAATATCGTACTGTAATATTCAATTTATCTGCATAATATTTTGCATCTCTGTTTTCTGTATAACTCTTATTTAAATCATTCAAAAAACGCTTTACAATATCATCTTTTCGCGTTCCTTTTCTTACAATAATTGTTTGTTGTTTCGAAAGTTCGCTAAACGTTGTGTAAACAATCGCATAAAATAAATTGAACTGTAAATAGCGTACGAATTTGGTCAATTTCTCTTGCAAACGCAACTTTAATTGCAATAAAAGTTCGATTAAAGCAGAAAATTCTATTTCATTGAAATGATAATTATTGATTCTACCTTCACCAAAAAATTGGTTGTATTCATAACCACTCAAATCGATAATCGATGTATCTAAAATCTTTTTGGTTAAAACTAAACTCAACAATTCTAAATCAGATGATTTTGAAATTATTTGGTAAGATTTATTAGGTTCTGGGAAGAAAACATCGTGTTGTTTTAGTTTAATTTCTTGGTCATTTTGAGAAATAATTAAATAACCATGCTGAATAAAAATCGTCTTAATCAAATCTTTTTTCAAACGTTTATTTTCAACAGTTTGCTGAATAAATTCCTCTTGATCAAAAACATTAAAATTCTCCATAAATCAACACTTTAATTTCAGTTAATTTGACACAAATTTTAACCCAATAATAGAGCAAATTAAAGTCGTTAAGAAGAAAACGCGCCAAAAACTTGCTGGTTCTTTAAAAATAAAAATTCCTACTAAAACTGTTCCGACTGCTCCAATTCCTGTCCAAACTGCATAAGCCGTTCCGATTGGTAATGTTTGCGTTGCTTTTACCAACAAAACCATGCTCACCGTTAAGAAAAATAAAAAACCACCATACCATAAATACGTGTCATTTCCGGTTGCTTCTTTTGCTTTTCCAAGACATGATGCGAAACCGACTTCGCACAATCCTGCAATTAGTAAAATTACCCAATTCATTTTTTACTGATTTATTTATAAAAATTAAGACTACAAAAAATTGTAGCCTTAAAATTAATTATTTATTTTTTGAATTATTTACCGAAACTATCGCTAAATTCTACTTGACCTTTGATGTGTACTTCGCTCCATGTTTTAGAAACGCCATCTGCACCTTTGTGTAATTCTAAACAAGCTTGATTAAGAGCTTCTATTGCTTTTCCTGTGTTAAAATCCATCAAATCAACATCTGTTTCAATTGAAAAAACATTGTTCTCAAACGTTGATTTTACTTCGTATTCTTTAGAAGCATTATTCAACGTTAAATTCAAGAAAGTTTTACCATCTCTGAAATGTAATTGACCTTTGATTTCGCTTGTATTAATCATATTTCCAAACAAAATATCTTTCAATTTTTGATCACGATCAATTTGATCAGAATTTAATGTAGCAACTGTCGCTATAATATTTGCACCTTCTAAAACTTCTTGAGGCGATTTTCCATCTTCTTTTGCGTCTTTCACCAAAACAACATCAAAACGTCCTGAAACAGCCACTTTTTCTGTTGTTTTATAAGCCGTCCACTCAACTCCAGATTTTCTAATTACACCCTCTACAATTTCCGTTGGTTCTTCCACTGTAACAGCAGATTTAGCAGGTTGTTCAACTGGTTTTTCTTCTGTTTTATTCGTACAATTCATCAGCATTACTGATGCACAGCATATAATCGCTATAGATAATTTTTTCATTTCAAACTTTTATGCTACAAAAATACAACAAGCCAAGACTAATTCACAATTGATTTTTAACATATTCTGAAAAAACTCTACTTTTGTAAGATGATAAAAAATCTTCTAAATACATGTTTGATTATCATTTGTTTGCCATTTATCTTAATTTATGAGATTTATTGTTCGGTTTACAAATACAGAAAATAAATTGGTAACTTCGCTTTCAAATTGGAAAGATGAGCGAAAGAATAATAGGAATAATAGGCGCTATACCGCAAGAAATAAACGGTGTAGTCAATTTATTAACAAACAAGCAAGAACATAAAATTGGTCGAAGAAGTTATTTTACTGGAAAATTAAACAATCAAAAAGTTGTGGTCGTTTATTCTCGTGTTGGTAAAGTTGCTGCCTCTGCTACGGTTACAACCTTAATCCTTGAATTTAACGTTTCTGAATTGATTTTTACAGGTGTTGCAGGTGGAATTCATGCTGATGTAAAAATTGGAGATATTGTTCTAGGGCAAAGTTTGATTCAACATGATATGAATGCTCAACCTCTTTTTCCTGCTTACGAAATCCCAATGTTAGGAAAAGCTTATTTTGAGGCTGATTCTTCTCAATTAGAAGTTGCGACAACAGCTATTTTAGAAATTTTAGAAGAGCAACATTTGCATAATGTGATTTCTGAAAAAGATTTGGATAAATTTAATATTCATCAGCCTCAACTACATGTTGGTTTAATTGGATCTGGAGATTTATTTTTCTCGACAAATTCTCAGAAAGAAAAATTACAACAAAACTTACCCGAAATACTTTGTGTCGAAATGGAAGGCGCTGCAGTAGCACAAGTTTGTTACGAATTTGATATTCCTTTTATCATCATAAGAACAATATCAGATGATGCCGACGATCATTCTACATTAGATTTTAATAGTTTTATAGAAAAGATTTCGAATGTATATTCAATAGAAATTATTAAGAACATCATCAAGTAAAAAGTCCTTTAAAAAGGGCTTTTTTTTTGATGCTCACATTAATAAAAAAATCATCAAAAGATTTGATGATTTGCTTTTCCAAATATTTAAAATGGATTGTGGGGAGAGCAGGATTCGNNCGCTTGAGTATCTCCCCGCCTAATAATAAAGTATTCTTCAAAAAAGAAGAGCCGATAGAGGGACTCGAACCCACGACCTGCTGATTACAAATCAGCTGCTCTAGCCAGCTGAGCTACATCGGCGATTTTTTATTTTTGTTTTAAAAGTAAAATATAAACTTTTTTGGAGCCGATAGAGGGACTCGAACCCACGACCTGCTGATTACAAATCAGCTGCTCTAGCCAGCTGAGCTACATCGGCAAAAATATTATTATTTGTATATTTCAAATTGAAAACAGGATATTCATTTCTCGAAAGAAGTATTGTTCCTTTTTCGTGGTGCAATATTAGGGCAGTTTTTCGAATCTCGCAAATGTTTTTTCAAAAAAAAGTAGAAGTTTTTTCTAAAAATTTACTTCAATTTTGAAAATCAGAATTTTAGAATTCAAAAAAAGATTAAACTTTTTTTCAATAAAAGTAAAAAAGATAATATTCTATTTACATTAGAGTCCCTATTTTTGTAGTCAATTAATCATTAATGCATCTTATCATACAAATTTTGCAACTTTTCGGAGCAATTGCTTTGTTCATTTTTGCGATAAAACTATTAAGCGAAAATTTACAAGCGTTATCTGGATCGAATTTTAAACGCACTCTAAACAAATTAACCAAAAACAATTTATCGACAATTGTTACAGGTACTTTTTTTACAACAGCTATACAATCTTCCTCGGCTGCGAGTGTGTTTATATTGGGATTTGTAAATGCTGGATTGATTAATTTGCGAAAAGCATTTGGCTTAATATTAGGCGCAAATATCGGAACTACGCTTACATTGTGGTTGGTCTATTTCGGAATGAAATTCGATTTGGTACAAATTGCATTGCCTCTTATACTGGTGGCTTTTCCATTTTATTTATCGAAAAAACGTAACCAAAGAAAAGTAGGTGGAATTTTATTTTCGCTTTCCTTACTTTTTCTTTCGCTTTATTTCCTGAAAACTTTTTTACCTTCTATCGAAAGTCATCAGAAGTTACAAGAATTCTTTCAGCAATTATCGCATTATGGTTTTTTGACTAATTTGTTATTTATTCTATTTGGAATATTACTAACGGTTTTAGTCCACTTTTCATCAGCATCAATTACGATTGCAATTTTATTAGCGAGCAAAGGTTTACCTATCGAATTAGCTGCAATGATTGTTTTGGGAGCAAATATAGGAACAACTTTTACAGCGCATTTAGTTGCCGCAATTGGAGATAAATACACGAAAGTTGTCGCAGCATTTCATACATTTTTCAATATTGTAATTGCGTTGATTTTTATGTTGATTGCAAATTTTGTTTTAAAATTTATTGGAACAACAATTTCATCAAATATCGCTGTTCAACTGATTACTTTTGATACTATTAGTAATTTCGTCGGGGTCATTTTGTTTACGCCTTTTATCAATAAAATAGCTTTCTATTGTCAGAAAAAATATTTCTCTGTAAAATCAGCAGACAATAAATTAGAATTTTATGCAATTCCATTCGGAACAAATTCTGACCTATATAAAAATGAAGCCAACAAAAAACTTCTGAAACTCGCTTCTACAACGAAACAAACGATTTATACGCTTGGGCGAATGATTACTGAAAGTGATGAAGAAAAGATTTTGGTTTTTCGTGAACGAATTTTGGAACTGGAAAAAGAAGGTGATCAATTGGAGAGAGAAGTCAATGAATTTTTGAATGAAATTGCTGATTTAGATTTACCAAACGAAAATACAATTGCGATTCATCAACTAATTACACTTTGTCATCATCTGGAAAGTGTGGGCGATATTGCGATTAAGATTTCTTCTATTCATCGTCGTCGTAGAATGACAAATAGTTATTTTACACCAAAAATGAGAACGTATTTGGTCGAATTTCAAAATAATTTGGATCAAACAACGCGTATTCTAAATCAAAATTTGAACGAAACACAAGAAGAAGTTTCTATCAAACAAGCGGAGTTTATCGAAAAAACGATTAATACAATTTACAAAGAAGCCGAAGCAAATTTAATGAAGACGATCGAAAAAGAGAAACTTTTGACTACAAGTGCGCTTTTCTACAAAGATCTAATTCAGAATTACGAAATTCTTGGCGATCATCTTTACAAAGCCAATGCAACAATTGTTAAGCTAAAAAATCAGTAGATTTTTGTAAGTTTAAAGAAATTTATTGCATGGCTACTACATTTACAATAAAGCTTGAAGAACAAATTATTGGAACTACAGAATTTGAATTTGCAGATGTTCCGATGGGAGTTGTTTATGGCAAAATAAATTTTATAGATATTGAATCTCCTTATTTATTATTCAAAAATTATTGTTTAGCAAATAACATCCATATAAATTATGATTCTGAAAAAGAAAGATTGATAGACACAGCGATTATTCCAAATCTTAGAATTTATTATAATGATTTTAAAGAAGAATTAAAAAGTTGGGGAAGTTCTATTTCTGGAATTGAAATTTCTGATGACGTATTTGAATTTGAAATTACTTTATATGGTTTAGAATCTGAAACGATGTCAACTTTATTCAAACATCATTTTGATGAATATTTTAAATAATAACTTGTCTTGAATTAAAATTCGTCAATTCGAGTGATTTTTAGAAATATATTTCTAAAAATTGTATCGAGAATTAAGATGAATTTTATCTTCTAAAACCTTATTCTCGACACAAAATTCTAAACGAATTTCACTCGAATTGACGGTTTTATTTATAAAATAATATAATTACTTCGCTCACTTCTACTCTATTTTGTAATTTTGCAAAATGTTTGATTCAAAGCAAATTTTTTCTATTCAATCCGAAGAAGATTTCCAAAACGTTGCATTGGAAGTTTTCCGTTATCAAGCGCAAGAAAATGAGGTGTACAAAAACTTCTTAAATTTCTTGAACGTTGATTATTCTACTGTAAAACACACCAACGAAATTCCTTTTTTACCGATTCAGTTTTTTAAGAAATTTAAATTGATTTCGGGAAATCGTGAAGTGGAAAAGGTTTTTACAAGTTCGGGAACAACTGGAATGGCGACAAGTAAACATTTGGTAACGGATTTGGCATTGTATCATTACAGTTTAGAAAAATGTTTCGAACAATTTTATGGTCCACTTCCCGATTATACTATTTTCGCGCTTTTGCCTTCGTATTTGGAGCGTACAGGTTCGTCTTTGATTGATATGGTGGAGTATTGGATTGAGAAATCTGGTAGCGATAAAAGTGGTTTCTATTTGTATAATCACGATGAATTGTACGAAAATCTTATTGCGCACGAAAAAACGGGCAAGAAAGCAATTTTGATTGGTGTTTCATTTGCTTTATTAGATTTTGTCGAAAATTATAAAATGAATTTGCAGCACACAATTGTGATGGAAACTGGCGGAATGAAAGGTCGCAAGAAAGAAATTACGCGCGAAGAATTGCATTCAATTTTGAAAAATGGTTTCGGAACAAATGAAATTCATTCGGAATATGGAATGACGGAATTGCTTTCGCAAGGTTATTCTCGAGGAGATTTGACGTTTAAATCGCCAAATTGGATGCGAATTTTGATCAGAGAAACCGAAGATCCTTTCCAATATGTTGAAGAGGGAAAAACAGGTGGCGTGAATGTGATTGATTTGGCAAATTACAATTCGATTAGTTTTATTGCAACTGATGATTTAGGTAAAAAAATAACTCACAATCAATTTGAAATCTTAGGACGTTTCGATCATTCGGATGTGCGAGGTTGTAATTTGATGGTGATTGAATAATAAATAAAATCCCGCACTGAAAAATTCAGTGCGGGATTTTATTTATTTCTTTTTCATTAAAACTTCTTTCAGAGATTCTGTTTTTATTTTCTCAAAAAATTGTTTCAATTCATTGTATTTATCCGCTTCATAAACACCTTCTGGCAATAAAAATTGAATTGCTAGTATCAATTGTCCATCTTTCACTTTTGCTTCCTGATAATACTCTAAACCAAGCTCAGTTTTGTGATGTGCTTTGTATTTTTCATCAATTATCACTTCGTAACCATCTGGAATTTTAGATTTCACCTGAATATTAAACAAATAAGGATAATTAAATTCTATTTTGCGCTGACGATTTTTATCTTCAAAAGTATATTGTTTTAGAAATTCGCGCAAAGGATTTATAAATGTATAAAATGGAGCATTCGGAATTACAGCTTTTGCTTTATAATTTTTAACGTAAGAATCAGTATCAAAAACCGTTTTATCATTAATTTCTTCGTCTAAACGCACATCTAAAGATTCAGTCAAATATCTATTCAAAACATTTTCTTCGTCTGCAGCATCATCATAAAAATAATCATTGAATTTGTCTTTACGATAAAGAATTAAATTTCCATTACTCATAAAATCATACTTTAATGATGATTCGTAATAAGACAATTTTTGATTCAACTTTACAAACGAAGCTTCACCTTTTTTGATGACAATTCCATGATAATTAAACACATCTAAAGGTCCAAATTCGATTTGTTCTTTATTTAATTTTGAAGCATCTAAGATAATATTTGAAGCACCATTATTTAATTTCACAACTGTTAAAACAGAATTGAATTGATTGACAATTGGATAAGAAAACAAAATTTGTCCATGATGACGACTACTAAACATAACCATCGAAGTTTCGAAACCTTTAGCTGTTAAAATTTCATTCAATAAAAGATTCATATCTGCCGTAGAACCAGACTTTTCTTTCAATAAAGTTTTGTTCGAACGCGTTGGAATAATTCCATAAAATCTATTCCATTTTACATTTGAATCAATATATTCAATCACATTTTTCAAAGTTTCTACCTCATCTTTTCCATTCGGAATATTTTGCGCAACATCTCTGATTGCAGAAGGATTTCGATACAAATCATATTGTGCATTTATATCTTGAATCAAATCTATCTACGCGCTCATCGTAGTTTTCTTTGCTCCATCTGTATGATAATTAGCTGCCTGAATTTTAATTCGTTCACTTTGATCTTCAGGATTATAAACGTATTTTAATTGATTATAACTTTGGATATTATGTAATAACCATTCCGTTGAACTAGATTTACCTTTATACTTTGTATTCAAACCATCACCAATTGTAATAATCGAATATGTACCATAAGCCTGATTATTTAATCGAAACTTGCTCGAAAGCGTTGGTATATCATGTTGAAAATTCCACGCATCAATAGAAAAATTGTGTTCGCTACTTTTGATATAAGTATATTCGATAATAGAACCAACTTTTACATTTGGAAAAGTAAAACGTTTTGCAGCATACAATTCATTTAAAGAAACATCAAAAATCTCTTTTTCATCAATCGGAGTCATTTGCTCTACTCCATTTACAATATTAATTGTACCTCCCTTAATTCCGCTTATAGATTCATTTCTATTCTTGCTGTAATAATTCAGTTGTATATTTGCTTCATCAAGTCCTTTATCAGTCAGTATTTTGATTCTTCGTTTTACAGTCAAATAATAATTAGACGAAGTTAAATCCATTTTTCCTTCTTCCGAAAGAATAACAGCATCTGCATTTTTCTCGAAAGGAACTTGAGTTAAGTTAATTTCTTGCTCCGAAATTTTTCCGAATTTTAAATCTTTCGATTGCGCATTTGTATATAATGCAATAAATAAAAAGAGTAAAGTAATTTTTAATTTCATTTCAATTTGTAATTCCTGCAAAAGTACAATACACAACAATACATAAAGAATAATCTAAATAAAATTTTCGTTACTTTTCTATCAATTCTTCTAACGCTTTTTCTAAAGTAGGATATTGAAATTTGAAACCTGTTTCTTGAATTTTAGTTGCGTCAATTCTAGATCCATTTAGGACTAAACTACTCATCTCACCTAATGCTAATTTCATAACAAAAGCAGGAATATTAGGAATAAAAAAAGGTTTATTCATTTTTCTCGCTAGCGTATGATTGAATTCCGAATGATTTATATATTGCGGTGAAGATGCGTTATAACTTCCTTTTATTTTATCATTATCTACAGCTTCCGCATACATTTGTATCAAATCTGTAATATGTATCCAAGGCATCCATTGTTTTCCGTTACCTAGATTTGCTCCTACACCAAGTTGAATAGGTTTTTTTAATAATTTGAAACCTTCGCCGTTTTTAGACAAAACAAAAGAAGTTCTAAGACAAACCACTCTTGCACCTATTTTTTCGAACTGATAAGCAGCATTTTCCCATGCGACACAAACTTTACCTAAAAAATCAATATTCGGTTCATCAGATTCTTTGAAAATTTTGTTCGAAGTAATTTGTCCATAATAAGCAGTTCCAGACGCGGAGATAAAAAATTTCAAATCAATATTCAATTTTTTGACATACTCAAAAAGTAAATTCGCTGTATCAACTCTACTCGAAAAAATTTCTTTTTTGTAAGAATTTGTCCATCTTTTCGCAATTAAGCTTCCAGCCAAATGAATAATTCCATCCAAATTTTCAAAAACTTTTTCATCAATTGTATCTTTCTCCCAATGATAAAAAGGATGTTCAATCTCTTTTTCTCTTGTCAAAATACGAACTTGATGTCCATTTTTAATTAAAATCTTTGTTAATTCTGAACCAATTAATCCACTTCCACCAGTCAATAGAATATTCATACTAAAATTTTTTCCTAATTTAGCTCATTCCAAAAATATAAACTAATGTTTAAAGGTAGATTTCCTTATCTAAAAAGAATGGGAGCTGATGAAGAAAAGAAGCTAAAACAAAAAATATTCGATATAGTTTTTGAAGCTGATACACCTTATGGAAAACTTTTTGACATCTCTTTATTACTTTTAATTTTATTGAGTGTTGGCTTAGTTATGTTGGAGTCTATTCCGGCAATTAACGCAAGACACCATACAGTTTTAGTATCTTTAGAATGGATTTTAACCTTTTTGTTTACTATAGAATATTTATTAAGAATCTATTGCGTTAAAAATCGTTGGCGATATATTTTTAGTTTTTATGGAGTTATTGATTTATTGTCTATTTTACCATTTTATCTTGGTTTAGTTTTACCTACAAGTAAGTACCTAGCAAGTATTCGTATTTTAAGATTACTACGTATTTTCAGAATTTTTAACCTTACTCGATTTACTCGTGGGAAAAATGTGTTGGTGTTAGGACTGAAAGAAAGTAAAGATAAAATCATCGTTTTCTTATCATTTGTAGTATTAATTGTTGTTGTAATTGGCTCGATTATGTATATGGTTGAACACGATCATCCCGAATCTGGTTTCACAAGTATACCAATTAGTATTTATTGGGCAATTGTTACTTTAACAACAGTAGGTTATGGTGATATTTCACCTGTCACTGGTTTAGGACAATTCTTAGCTTCTGTTGTAATGATTATAGGTTATGGTGTAATTGCTGTTCCCACAAGTATTGTAACTATGGAAATGAATAAAGCGGCTAAACATAAGGAAGATATTCCTACAAACACGCAAAGATGTCGCAATTGTGGCGATGATTACCACCTAGATGGTGCTATTTATTGCAAAACCTGCGGGCATCTTTTAAATGAACCTTAAAATTTATCCAAATTAATGAATCGATTATTGTCAATATGATTAACGTATTCGTAATTTTTGGTGTAATTAATTGACATATTCAATTCATAACCAACTAACATCAAAATAACATTGATGTAAACAAAAATCATCATAATCATCACTAATCCAAGCGATCCATAAAACAAATCAATATTTGTAAAATAACTTAAATACGAATTAAAACCAATCACAGTTAACAAGAACAAAACAGAAGTTAACAATGCCCCTGGAATAACTGTACTACGCGATTTTTTGTGATTTGGTCCGAAATAATACAACATACACATCGAAACAAAATAAAAAATAAATACCGAAAAATAGTTGATTAAATACGAAAATTGTCCAAGTTTACTTAAAAATGAAACGTTGGTTAAGTATTTCCAAATAATTGATGTCGAATAAGATAAAAACACTTGTAACACAATAAAAACTGTAAAAAACAAGGTTAAAATTATCGAAATCATTCTCGATTTTGAGTTTTTTCGCTTTACATAAACATCTTGATACGAAACATTAAATCCATTTATAATCCCTTGTATTCCGTTGGATGACATAAAAATTGTAATCAAAATCAAGAAATAATTCACTTTACGTTTTCCTTGTACAGCCGTCGTTTTATCAATATACGAAATCACTTCATTGCTCACATGTTTAGGTAAAAGTTGAGGAAGAAGTTGTGTAAATAGCAAGTTTTTTATTTCTTGGTAATAAACCAAATGCGGTAAAATACTAAACAAAAAAAGCAAAAATGGAAACATACTAAAAAATAAAATCCACGAAACTGCCGCCGAACGCAACGGAAAATTACCTTTCATGACGCGAATCCAAAAAACTTTCAAGAAATCATATACCGTGATGCCCGTATTTTTGTTCATCAATTTTGTTTTCGACCAATCTCGAAAATAATTTATTCCTGTATATGTTTTAAAATCTTGTAGAATGCGCATATTTTTGTCTCAATAAATAATTTTGAATGAATATTACGACCATTTGTATCGGTAAAACAGACGAAAAAGCCATCGAAATGCTATTACAAAAGTATGAAAATCGATTGCCTTCGCACATTAATTATCAAAGAATTGAAATTCCTGACATCAAAAATCGTAAAAATTTGTCCGAAATTCAACAAAAACAAAAAGAAGCTGAGCAAATTTTGAATAAAATCATCAATACAGATTTTGTTATTATTTTGGATGAAAAAGGAAAACAACCTACTTCGAAGCAATTTGCAGATGATATTCAGAATTACATGAATCAATCTGTCAAAAATCTTGTCTTTGTGATTGGTGGTCCTTATGGTTTTGACGAATCTGTTTACAATCGTGGAAATAAAAAAATGTCTTTATCCAATATGACATTTACGCATCAAATGGTTCGTCTATTTTTGACTGAGCAAATTTACCGAGGATTTAGTATATTGCAGGGTAAACCTTATCATCATGAATAACACCTCTCCATTTGAAGAATTTGTTCCTAAGCAAGAAAATAAACTAAGTTTTGGTATTGGAAAAGCTCTTTTGTATAGCGCAATTGCAGTGATTATAATGCAGTTTGCTGGCGGACTTGTTTCTGCTCCAGCACTTTTTTACAAACCGCTTAATCACTTACTTTTACCGTTAGGATTTTTAACAGGAACGGTTTGCGCAATTGTTATTTTATTGATGTTGACACAAACTAAATTTGCATCAATTTTAAAAGATATCAAACATTCTTTTACTCCAATTCAGCTCATATTATCAATAGCTTGTTGGTTATTTCTTTTGCCTTTAGCCGAGGTTGCAACAAGTTTAATTCCAACAACTGGACCTTTAGAAGAAATCTATAAAATCTTTCAAGCTTCTTTTGAAATGATGTTAGATTACAAAATCGCTGGATTTATTATGATTTGTATTTTGGCTCCAATTTTCGAAGAAATTATTTTCAGAGGAATAATCTTGAAAGGAATGCTAAATTTCAATGTAAATCCTACAACTGCAATCTTAATCAATGGATTTATTTTTGGATGTGCACATATGAATCCTTGGCAATTTATAGGCGCTGGACTTTTAGGAATCATTTTTGGAATAGTTTATTATCGCACAAAATCGTTGTTTTTACCTATGTTATTACATTTCCTAAACAACACTCTTTCGTACTCGTTAATGCTAATGCAGGGCGATATGGAAGGCGAAGTTTTTGCGCAAAGAGATTATTTATTAATTGGAGGAATGACACTTATCGGAATTTTATCTGTCTATTTATTAATCAAAAAAACAGAACAAAAAACAATATAAATGGAATTAATTTTTGCCACACATAACAACAATAAAGTAAAAGAAGTTACAAAAATGTTACCTTCTTACCTATCGATGAAATCATTGACTGATATTAATTTCTTTGATGAAATTGAAGAAACTGGTACAACTTTCGAAGAAAATGCGCAATTAAAAGCGAAAACTATTTTCGATAAAACTGGGAAAAATATCTTTGCAGATGATTCTGGATTAGTGATAGAAGCGTTAAATGGAGCACCTGGTGTATATTCTGCTCGATATGCTGGCACAGGAAAAGACGAAGATAATATTGCAAAAGCGTTGAAAGAATTGGAAGGAAAAACAAATCGAAAAGCGTATTTTATTTCTATTTTCTGTTTAATTTTGGATGGAAAGGAATATTTTTTCGAAGGACGAGTGAATGGAACTATTGCAACTGAAATTATGGGTGACAATGGTTTTGGCTACGATCCGATTTTTATTCCTGATGGTTTTTCAAAATCTTTTGCACAAATGTCTCCTGAAGAAAAAAATGCAATTAGCCACCGAGGAAAAGCTGTCGAAAAATTAAACGATTTTTTAACTAATCTAAACGTAAATTGAGTTTACAACTAACAATATTAGGATTTAATTCAGCATTACCAACAGCTTTTACGCATCCGACCGCTCAATTATTAAACATCGCAGAACGCTATTTTTTGATTGATTGCGGAGAAGGAACACAAGTACAATTGCGAAAAGCGAAGGCAAAATTCAACCGAATAAATCACATTTTTATATCGCATTTGCACGGCGATCATGTTTTTGGATTGATTGGATTAATTTCTACACTTCAATTGCTTGGTCGCGATATGCCTTTGCATATCCATGGTCCGAAAGGAATTGAGGAATTTATTACAACACAATTACGTTTAACAGAATCTAATAACTCATTCGAGATTATTTTCAACGAATTGCATACAAAAGAATCTGTTTTAGTTTTTGAAGATGATAAAGTTGAAGTTTATTCTATTCCGCTAAATCACCGAGTTTATACAAATGGTTATCTTTTTCGAGAAAAGCCAAAACCTCGAAAATTGAATATGGATACGATCGAGGAATTTCCAGAAATTGAAATCTGCGATTATCAAAATTTGAAAAATGGAAAAGATTTTACGTTAGAATCTGGAAAAATAATTCCGAATGATTATTTAACATTTGATGCTCAAAAGTCCTTGAGTTACGCGTTTTGTTCGGACACAAAATATAAACCAGATATTGTTCCAATTATAAAAGATGTCGATTTGTTATATCACGAATCAACATTTTTACACGAATTGAAAGATTTAGCGGTTTACACAGGGCATACAACTGCAAAAGAAGCTGGAATGATTGCGAAACAAGCCAATGTAAAGAAATTAATTTTAGGTCATTTTTCTAATCGTTATCACGATTATAAACCTTTGTTAATCGAAGCCCAAGAAGAATTTACGAATACCGTTTTACCAGAATTGTTGAAAACAATAAAAATAGAAAGTTAGTAATCAAAATATAAAAAAATCCGTTCGATAGTCGAACGGATTTTAGTTTTACAAATGTTTCTCAATCCTATGGATTTTGAACTAAAACTCCTTTAGAAACAATAATTTGTTGTTCAGGAATATATTCAATTACTTCATTTGCTGTAGCAAGAATAGTGTATAATGGATTACTTCCTGATAAATGTGTACCAGGGTAGCGTCTATCCATTGTCAACCCATTTCTATATGTGGGTACGTCATATCCT
>NZ_DCOI01000034.1:0-61281 GCF_002322895.1 Empedobacter sp. UBA1574
TTAACAAGGGGAAGATTACACATGATGCTTTTTGATATTCTTTAATATTTTTATTTATAGATTTGAGAGCTTTGGGGTAACTAAATTCTCCTGATTCAATATTTCCTACATTATATTTAGCACCTATTTTATCAATTATGTCTATTCTATTCACGTTGTTTTTATATTTATTTAGCCGTAAAATTACATTTTAACTTCCAATATAGCTAGTTATTTCATGGAGTTACGGTTTACATTGTTAAATATTGCAATATAAACATTCTAAATTATTAGAAAGCTTTGATGATTTCAAATAATGAAAAATTAAGGATATTGTTTAATTACATTAATTGATATTTTAAAAGAAAGTAATTTAGAATTTCTCACTCTACAATTACAAACCTTACAATTCCTACAAAAAATTTTTTATAAAATTTTCGAACACGTAAACTACCCTCGAATAACCCCCACCTATTTTTGGAAGATTTGGAATCCCCCTCACCACTTTTTAATAGAATGGTTTTTTCTGGTGGATTTATTCATCCTCCTGTGATTCTAAATTAATGTTTAACAAACGTAGAGGTAAACAAACTTGCTTGTTTTTTATACTAAATCATCAACAAAATTTATCTCTACTCTAAAATCTTATAGCCAAAAATGAAGGTGTCAGAAATTAAAATCTCATATATGAATGAAGTAGATGAGAAAATCAAAGTAATGGGAAGTAGTGAAGTTTATCAAGTTCTTAAAGCGAATTGGGATTTGGATACAATTGAACTTCAAGAAGAGTTCAAAATATTATTACTAAATCAAGGGAATCAAGTTTTAGGAATTAAAAGCATGTTTAAGGGCGGAATAAACACTTGTAGCATTGATGTAAGGTTAATTATGGGAATGGTATTAAAAGCTAACGCATCTGCTCTTGTAATAACTCATAACCATCCAAGTGGAAACTTAAATGCGAGTGAATCGGATAAACGAATAACTTCTAAAATCAAAGAGTGTTGCGAGTTATTTGATATTCGATTGTTAGACCATATTATTATGGCTAAAAATTCTTACCTTAGTTTTGCAGACGAAGGAATTCTTTGATTTAAATAAAATATACGAGTAGGGTTGAAAATGATAATTAGTGGAAATCATCCCCGATTTCATCCCCTTTAGAAGGTTTTTAGAGCTAAGAGATTGATATTTAATACATATCCTGAATCCCGCCAGCTCCACAAATCTCCTTTAAAAAGTTTTAAAGGAGGTTTTTTTATTAAGAAAACTAAGGTTCCCAAATAATACGTGTCATCACATCAAGGTTGGTTCCTGTATGTTTGGTGATAGAAACTCCAGTAACCAAACCAATCATTAAATTGTGTTGAATAGCCAATCTAATTTGAGGTCTTAAAGTATAATGAAATCCATCGCGGTCAATATCCATATTATTTTCAAGTCCAATAAAGTTTTTCGAATTTGGTAAAACATACATCATACTTGCATTTATAGTTGCTCCAACATCTACTTTTTGCTCTTTATAATGATGTTCAAAAATAGGACCTGTATAGATTAACGTGTTGAAATTTTTAAAATTCTTTGCTCCAATAAAAACAGGATTCATTTTCATACCCGTAAATACAGAACCTTGATGTCCTAATTCTTTAAAATTATTAAACTCAAATTCATGAACATAAGCTACAGCCAAAGACATTTTTTGTTTTTCATTTACTAAAAAAGTATATTGAGTTGCTAATTTTAAACCTTCAATTTTATTGTTCGGAACATAAATAGAGCCATCGTTATTATCGCTTTTGTGATTAAAAGAAAAAGGTACTTCAACCTCCAATCCCAAACGATCTGCAACAGCCCATTCATACTCAATAAAACCATTATATTCATTATATCCTTTTTTTGAGGTCACTCCAAATCCTACATTTATCTCAGCTTCTCCTTTTCGTGCGCCCAAATCACGCATCAAATCTGTATAGAGAGGTTCTGCATGTTCAACTTTAGGTTTTAATGTTTTTTGTTGAGGTTGAATGGTGATAATTGAATCATTTTTCGTCTGAGCTATCGTAGTAATTGTTAAGAAAGTGCTTGTAATTATTGTTAAGAAAAATTTCATTTGTTTATTATTTTGAGACAAAGGACAAAGAAGATTTAGGAAGAAATTAGGAATTGAAGTTTTACCCCTTTAAAAATCTAACCTATTAAATTTTGAAGTTTTTTGATACTTATCATTTTAAGAATAATAAAAACTATCTTATCTTAGTCGATGAATTAACACCACATTTAAGACAATCAAACAATTATGAGTTCCTACGAATATTATAACTTTCCGATACAGTTGATAAACGGTTTTTTAGATGATTCTAAAAAAGTTTTGATTGATATTTCACATTATTGTATTTATAGAGTTTTTATAGATAATTTCGAGAAATATTCGGGTTCTTTTACAGGTTATCAGAAGGCTTGTGATGATTTTGGAATCGAATTTAAAAATGTTGCAGCAGCTTATCAAAATGGTAAAGATTTGTATGAAGCAACAATAGATAAAAGTCCGATGGTTGGAATGACTTCTGAAATGTATTGGGATTATATGACCAATGAAAAATCTGAATTTGAAAAGGTTTTACTGCTTGGGGATCTTGCTTTTAAAAGCATTTTAGGTGCAAAATCATATATAAAATTGGATAATAAATATTGGTTTAGCCGAATGAATGGTTCTGTAAAATCAATTGCGAAAGAAGAAATTTCTCCAAAACTTCAACGTTATTTGAACGAATATCAAACCAAAAAGATTAAGAATCAATTAATTGCTGGTTGGGGATTAGCTTCATATTCAAGATATAATCGCGGATTTTATGTGAGTTATAAAATGACATTAGATGATTTGGCTTATCATGCAGAAAAGATTAGAAAATCTACACAAGATAAAAAGATCAAAAATGATGTAAAATCAGCTCACGAAAAAGCATTAGAGAGATTGGAGAAGGAAGGTCAATAGTGTATATATTTTATAGAACAAAAAACCTGAAGATTAACTTCAGGTTTTTATTTTATTTACGTTTAAAAAGGTTTTTAAAAAATCCACCTTTATTATGGTTTTCTCCATAACCATAACCATAGCCATAACCATAGCCATAACCTTTTGTAAAGTCAACATCATTAATAACCATAGCCATATTCTTAAGTCTATTTTCTCTATATAAATCTCTTGGAATTGCTAGCATACGTTTATCTAAGTAGTTGGCACGAACTACGTACATTGTAATATCTGCATCGTCTGAAATTAATAGTGTATCAGTTACTAAACTTACAGGAGCTGTATCAACTATTACATAATCATAATGTTCCTTTCCATATTTAATAATATCATCAAATCGTCCATTCATTAATAATTCGGATGGATTAGGTGCTATTTGACCTGAATAAATAACATCGAATTTATAATGTTCAGGTTTTTTTATGATAATATCATCAATATTAACATCATTAGAAATTAAATATTCAGTTACACCATATTTATGTATATATTGATCAGAAATACCTAAATAATCTAATACTTTTGGACTTCGAATATCAGCTCCGATTAACAATACTGATTTTCCAGACATTGTTAAAATCTGAGTTAAGTTAGTTGATATAAATGATTTTCCTTCTCCACTAGTTGTAGATGTAATATAAATACATTGAGGATCTGTTGAGTTCTTTAATAAGAAATTTACATTTGTTCTTAAGATTCGGAAAGCTTCAGCAGCACTTGAGTTATCATTATTTTCTAATATAGAAATATTACTTTTCGGTACTTGTCCTGCGATAGGTGCTCCTACGGCATTTTCTACATCTTCTTTTGAATTAACTGTATTATTTAATAATTTGTATATATAAATTATTATAAAAGGTATTATAAGACCTACAATAAGCGCTCCTAAAAATATAATACTTTTTTTAGGGGAAACAGGTTCTTTTATACCATAAGCATAATCAATTACTTTAATATTTTCTGGTGTTGCAGCAGCTTTTATTTCATTTTCTTCTCTTTTCTGAAGTAAGAATAAATATAAAGCCTCTACAATTTGTTGTTGGCGAGATATATCTCTAAAACCACGCTCTTGACTAGGTACTTTTTTAATTTTTCCAGCAATTTGATTTTGCTTTCCTTGTATTGTATTTAAAATAGTTTGTGTGTTATTTCTATATAATTTTAAACTATTCTTCAGGTTTCTTTTTACATCATTTATTTGCTCTTGTAATTTAATAACATTTGGATGTTCATTTGTTACAGATTTTAACATATCTTCTTTAGCTAGGACTAGTTCGTTGTATGAAGATATTTCTGATGAAATAGATTTATCTTCTAAACCAATATTTGAAGGAAGTAAATCTGTACGAGACGTATTAAGAGCTCCATTCATATATTCAACTAATTGTAGTTGTGTAGAAGCATCTAATAATTTCTTTTCATTATCAGCAGCACTCTCTAAAAAAATATTTGCTTCAGAGGTAACATCTGTAATATTATTACTTTGTTTATATTGTTCTAATTGTTTGTCAACACCATCTAAATCGCCACTAACAATAGCTAACCTTGAATCAATAAACTTAGATGTAGCTTCAGTTAATTTATGGTTATCGCCTACAATATCTTTGTTGTAATTAATAATTAAATCATTAATTACTTTTTTAGAAATCTCAGGAACAGGACCTACTAATGAGAAGTTAATAATTTTAGAGCTTTTTTCACTGTTAGGATCTATATCAAGTTTCTTTTGATAATTATCTACAGTCTTATCAATAGAATTTAAAACAATCAGATATTCATTATCAATTGATTTAGCTAAGTTTTTATTAGGACTGATAACAAAACTTCCAATCTTATCATTTATTTTTTGTCCAAAAGAATATTCCTTTTCTGTAGAAGTTGTTTTGTTTGTTAAAATAAATTTTGTTGTAGATTTTATTTGAACAATAAATTTAGCTTCTAAATCTTCATTGGTTTTATCAGCTTCGTTTAGAAAAATAATTTTAATAGGAGATTTCTCTTGAGTTAATTCAACTTCAGCTACACGACCTTTACTAAAATATTGAATATTTAAATTATTTTCTTCTACAACCTTAGTAATTAGTCGTTTTGATTTTAAAACATCAATTTGATCACCAACTTCAGCATTTGTTGAAGATCCCCCTCCAAGCATAGCTTGATCCATTAAACCAGCTAATTCACCTGTTGCAGATTCTTTCTCATTTAATAATATTTTAGCTGAAACTTGATATTGTTTCTGAGTATATTTAACATATAAAAAGGCTAAGGTTAAAGAAATAATAACTCCAAATACAAACCATTTCCAGTAATAAAGATATTGTTCTAAAATTTGCCTGATATTAATCGTTTCTTCAGACTCATCGAAGTATTGGTCTTCTAGGTTATTTTTATTTGTACTCATTTTTATTTAGAAATAACAGCAATTACAGATATTATAACACCAGCAACAGATATCCATAATGAATAGTTTGGTGTAAATTTAGATGATGAAATTTTAGCATTATTTGGTTCTACATAAATAACATCATTTTGGGCTAAATAATAAACAGGAGAGTTTAGTATTTCTTTGGATGTTAAATCGACGTTATATGTTTGTTTTTGTCCATTTTGTTCACGAATAACCATAATATTATTTCTAACACCATTAATAGTTAAATCACCAGCCATACCTAAAGCATCAAGTATACTTACTCTTTCGCTTGGAATTGTAAAATTACCAGGTTTAGCAACTTCTCCTAAAACGCTAATTCTAAAATTTGTAAAATTAATATTTACCCCAGGATTAACGATATATTTTGAGATTTTTGCTTTTAATTCATTTTCAGCTTCTGTTCTAGTTAATCCACCTACTTTCACATTACCAATTAACGGATAGTTGATATAACCATTTTCATCAACAGTATAAACCTTCGCATAAGGATTATTTTGCACCCCAGAATTTACTTGATAAACACTTTGTTGATTAAAAGGTTCTGTAGCTTTTATATCAGCAGCACTTACACTGATTGCTAGCATATCAGAAGATTGAATTTTAGGAATATATTCTTCGTATTTCGTAGTAGATTGTTGATCTCCTTGAAAGTAGACTAATTCTTTTTTTGATGCACAAGAAGAAATAGTGAGTATAACTATTACAATTAAAAGATTAAAAATTTTATTTTTCATAAATTAAGTTATCAAGTTTTTCAAATTCTGAGTTTTGAGATTTAAATTCTGGTACAATCTCTTTTATTTTAGCCACTAAATGCATGACTTGCTCATGTTTTTCTATGGTTGAAGACATTAAGCATAGTTCTTCAATTAGTTTTTTATTGTCTTGACATTTGTTTGTATTAACTTTTGCTATCATTATTTTTTCATGATGGGTCTTTACTGTATTTTCATCATTAGCCAATAACTCTTCATAGATTTTTTCACCTGGACGCAAACCTACAATTTTTATATCAATTTCTTCAGGATATTTAAAGCCACTTAATCTAATCATCCTTTTAGCAAGATCAATAATTTTCATTGATTCGCCCATGTCGAATACAAAAATCTCACCACCTTTTCCCATAATAGCCGCTTCTAATACTAATTGGCAGGCCTCTGGAATAGTCATGAAAAAACGTGTAATATCGGGATGTGTTACTGTCAAAGGACCTCCGTTTTCTAATTGACGTTTGAATAAAGGTATTACAGAACCATTAGATCCTAAGACATTGCCAAATCGAGTAACAATATAATTTGTTTTAGATTTTTCATTTGTACAATTTACATAAATTTCTGCCACACGTTTGGTTGCTCCCATCACGTTAGTCGGATTAACCGCTTTATCTGTTGAAACCATAACAAATTTTTCGGCACCAAATTCATTCGCTAAATCAGCAATAATTTTTGTTCCATAAATATTTGTATTAATTGCTTCATATGGAAATCTTTCCATTAAAGGAACATGTTTATATGCAGCTGCATGAAAAATAATTTGCGGATGATATTTATCAAAAAGGCTTAACATTCGTTTTCGATCTCTTACACTCGAAACGATATAATCTATTCTATTTTGTTTTTCTTCAGAAATTTCATTTTTTAAAGACTGTTGAACATCATATAGAGCCGATTCTGCCTGATCAATCAAAATTAGTTGAGCAAAATCCATCATAGCAAGTTGCCTTGAAATTTCACTTCCTATAGAACCTGCAGCACCAGTAACAAGTATTACCTTACCTTGTACATTTTCATTAATAATAGGGTTTTTCAACTTAATTGATTCACGACCTAATAAATCTTCAATTTTTAATTGTTTGATTTGAGCAGGCTTGTATGTACCATCAATCCAATTAGAAATAGGTGGAATTATTTTTATGTTTACATTCAAATCTTCTAATGATTTGGATAGATTTAATAATTGATTCGTTTTAATATTTTGAATAGAAATAATAATTTCTGAAATATCATTTCGTTCAATGAATTTATTATCAATATCATTTATAGAATAAATTTTAACACCATCTATAAATGTTCCAATTTTAGAAGGTTTATCATCAATAAAACCTACAACTTTATAATTAAACTGAGTATCATTTTGTAAAATATCTCGAGTAATTAATCCTGAATCTCCTGCACCGTAAATTAATATTTTTTGTTGTTCCTTATTTTTTGAGAAAAAATAATTATAAATCCATTTATAATATAATCTGGCAATAACCATTATTACTGTTGAAATAAATAAATGGACAAAGATAACAGAGTAAGACATTCTGAAAACATATGAAACAGGAGTGTTCTCCGAAAGATTAGATTCAATGAATTGTCTATAGATAAAAGAGATGAAGAAAAGAATCAGAAAAGCCGTAGTATTAGATACAAATACATTTTCAGCATCTTTTAACCCCGTTTTTTTTACAATTCCCTTATATGTTTTGAAGTATAGGAAACATAGAGTATATGCTGCTACAACAAATGGTAATTTAAATAATAATTTTTCTAAACTAAAAGAATTTAGAAAACTATTAAGTATAAAATTGGTTATTACATAGCTAAAGAAAACAATAAGTATGTCTAGCACTAATACTACCCATCTAGGAGCATTAAAGTGTTGGTTAAAAGGATTCAATATTTTAGTAATTTAAGTGGTGGTAAAGATAATAAAAAAATCAGGAATAGAGACTCCAAAAAATGGAAAAATCTATCCCTGATTAATATCTTAAATTAAGAGAGAATTATTTTACTCTGAAAACAACTCTTCTTGCTAATTGATGAGATGAAACTTGAGAGTTTTTGAACTCTTTATCTTCCCCTTCACCAACAGTAGTTAATTGAGAAGCATTAGCTCCTTGACTAACTAAAATAGCTTTAACATTTTCTGCTCTTCTACGAGATAAGTCTTTATTGAAAGCATCTCCTCCTACTGGATCAGCAAAACCTAAAATGTCAATTTGAGCATTTGGTTTAGCTTTTAAGTACTCAGATACAAATTTGATACCTCCAACAGATTGTTGGTATGGTTTGTCAGAGTTGTAATCGAAGTATACGTTGATAATACCTGAATTAATCATTTGCTCTAAGAAATCAGCATCGTTAATGACAGTTGTGTTTCCTCCTGCATTTTGTTTGATATATTCTTCAATATTATCTGGAATTCCGTTTCCGTTGTGGTCGATAGTAACACCTTTTGTGTCAACTACTGCACCTGGAGCTGAATCTGGTTCTTGATCTAAGTAATCAGCAACACCATCACCATCAGTATCTTTTAACATTTGTTCGATGTTAGAAATACGATCTTCTAAGTCAGAACGAGTTGGTTCGTAAACCCAGTCAGCATGTTTTTCGTTTTTACCTAAGTAAAATGTTAAACCTAAAGTAGCATTCCAAATTTCACCTCCAAATCCTGAACCTGATGTGTTAGCTGTGCCATCAAATGTTACATTTTGACGAATATTTCTTACGTAAGATACATCTCCTGTTAAAACAACACGATCAGTTAATCTTAATTGTGGTGTTAAACCAACCATAACATTTACCATGTTATCATTGTCGTCGAAAACTTTACCATCAGCACCTTTTGTCGCATCATTATTCATCCAAGAGTAACCTGCACCACCATGAGCTAATAATCCAATTCTATTTGTCCATGTTTCAAAATTCATGATTCGTCCTAAGTTCGCAACCCCTTGTAAATCTACACGGTAATAATTAGAACGGAAACGAGCTACATCTTCGCCTTCTTTGATACGATCATATCCACCATCTAATTTTAAACCAAATTTTGGATTGAACATATAACGTACACCAAAATCAGCATGGAAAAAACTTGGTGTTTCTGAATAATAACCTGGAGCGAATGCTTTTCTTGCTTTTACCGCACCTCCATTGGCCTCGATAGACCATTTGTTGTAATCGTTGTTAATTGTTTCAGTAGTTTCTTGCGCGTGAGCAAAAATTCCTAATCCAATTACACTTAATAGGTATGAAATCTTTTTCATGAGGATATATTTAATTGCAAATTTATATAAATACTTAAAAACGAATCAATCAAAAACTGTTAAAAAACACTATAACTAACGAAAGTCATGATTATGTCTTTATGATTATTTTAACTTGTTTAAAAAATATTCAATAATTGTGCCGAAATTAATTTTTGATTTTCTTATATCATTTTTAAATCATTTAAATTATTTTTGCATAAATATTTCCCAAAACAAACAATGGAACAATCAGCATTTCTTTTTTCGACCAGAGGATCATTAGAATTAGCACAAAAAATTGCCGATCAATATGGTCAAGAACTTGGTAAATCTAAAATTGTAGAATTTAGCGACGGAGAATTTGTACCCGCTTTTGAACAGCCAATTCGCGGAGCTCGCGTTTTCTTAATTGGTTCTACAATGCAACCAACAGACAATTTAATGGAATTACTTTTAATGTGTGATGCAGCAAAACGCGCATCTGCTAAAAGTATTACAGTTGTTATTCCTTATTTTGGTTTTGCTCGTCAAGATCGTAAGGATGCTCCACGTGTGCCAATTGGAGCAAAATTAGTTGCAAAAATGTTAATGACAGCTGGAGCAACTCGTGTAATGACTATGGATTTACACGCTGATCAAATTCAAGGATTTTTTGAAGTTCCTGTTGATCATTTATTTGCTTCAACAATTTTTGTTGAATACATTAAAGGTTTAGGCTTAGATAATATTTGTATTGCTTCTCCAGACATGGGAGGTGCTAAACGTGCAAATACATATGCTAAATACCTTAATGCAGATATCGTAATTTGTCACAAAGAACGTAAAGTTGCAAACCAAGTTGATAGCATGATGTTAATCGGTGAGGTTGAAGGTAAAAATGTTATTTTAGTGGATGACATGATTGATACAGCGGGTACACTTGCAAAGGCGGCTGAATTGATTATGGAAAAAGGAGCAAAATCTGTTCGTGCGATTGCAACGCATGGAGTTTTATCTGGACCAGCTTATGAGCGTCTTGATAACTCTCTATTAACGGAAATTGCTATAACTGATAGTATTCCATTAAAAAATACTTCCGTATCTAAAATAAAAGTATTATCTTGCGCTCCGCTTTTTGCTGATGTTATGCATCTAGTACATAGCAACAAATCTATTAGTCAACGTTTTGTTATCTAGTGGTTTAACTAAATATTAAATTATTTTTATTATATACATATTATTATGAAGTCAATTACAATTCAAGGTGTAAAAAGAGAAGACTTAGGTAAAGTGGCTACACGTAACCTACGTAATGCTGAACAAGTACCTTGTGTGGTTTACGGTTCTGGAGAGCCTATCCACTTTTCAGCTGATGAAAAAGCATTCAAATCATTAGTTTACACTCCAGATGCTCATACAGCAACTATCGAGTTAGCTGATGGAGCTAAAATTCAAGCAATTTTACAAGACATCCAATTTCACCCAGTAACGGATAAAATCTTACACGTAGATTTTTACCAATTAAACGAGGACAAACCAGTAACTATGGAAGTTCCAGTTCGTTTAGTAGGACGTGCTCGTGGTTTAGTAGCTGGTGGGGTTTTACGTTTCAATATGCGTAAATTAAAAGTTCGTGCTATTCCAGCAAACTTACCAGACGAAATCGAAATCGATATCACTCCAATGAGAATTGGTCACAAAATGTATGTAGAAACATTGAAAAATGATAACTACACATTCGCTCATCCAGATAACGCAGTAGTAGTAGCTATTCGTACTTCTCGTAACGCAGTTAAGGATGCTGATCAAGACGAAGACGAAGATTAAGAAATTTTCTTTTCAGATAATATTAAACCACTCATTTTTGAGTGGTTTTTTTATTTTTAAAAATTTAATAAGATAAATTTGTCCGATTTAAAATTAGTTGTATATTTGCTTCATAATTTATAATGAATAAAAGAAATTAATGTTTTCTAAAGCGTGCGAATATGGAATTAAGGCTTGTGTGTTTATTGCACAAGAATCTGTAGAAGGAAAGAGAGTCAATTTAAAACAAATTGCAAATTCTATTAATTCTCCAGAAGCTTACACAGCCAAAATTCTTCAACAATTAGTTAAAGCAAATGTGATTTCATCTGTCAAAGGAAAAATGGGAGGTTTCCAAATGGATGCAGCGCATTTAGAAGATATCAAATTAGTGAATATCATCAAAGCGATTGACGGAGATGGTCTTTATCATAGTTGCATTTTAGGTTTAGTAGAATGCGATACTAACAAACCTTGTGCTTTACATAGCCGTGTTTTTGCAATTCGTAATGATTTGCGAGGTATGCTAGAAAAGACATCGATGTTTAATTTGATTGATGATCTAGAGAAAGGAATTGCTTTTCTTAAGCATTAAAAAAATTTGATTAAAAATAAGATAAAAATATCCGATTATCCGAATTGAAAAATTATAACAATGAACCTATTAATAGAACTTCCTCAAACAACTGCTTCTCAGATGAGTTATACTGTAACAGTAAATCTAAATGAAGCGTGCGAAAGGCATCATAAAACATTATTTTTTTGTTGGAATATTCGTGCTGGAATAGATAAAGGAGTCGATATTCAACGAATTGTTGATTATGTAAATTGGTATGGGGAAAAAGTATTATTCAAAAAATTTGAGATAGAAGAAAATTACTTGTTTTCGCTTTTAGATGAAGATCATTACTTGGTAAAAAGAGCATTGAAAGAACATAGACGTTTGAGACGCTTGTTCAAAATAGATGCAAAAAATCCGATGAAAAGTTTGATTTATATCGAAGAAGAATTGGATTTGCACATCAGATTTGAGGAGAAACAAATGTTTCCTGAATTTGAGAAAAATGCAACACAAAAAAAGTTAAAAGTAATTAAAGAACAATTTAATTCACTTTTAACTAACACAGATTGGAAAGATCAATTTTGGTTATAGGATCTTTCATAACCATAAATTTTTACTTATAATTTTTTAGATGATTTTTGAAAAAGAAAAGCTCGATTTTGCAGGTCGAGCTTTTTGCTTTTTTATGTGTTAAGGAAATTATTTCTTAATCTTAATTTCAAATATTTTATCCCAGTTTTTACCTGTTAATAACATATTTCCGTTGTCTTTGAAAGCGATTCCGTTCAATTCTTGTGCTTGCGGATTTCCTTGTTTTCCTTTCAATTCAGCGAAGTTAAACTCTACTTTTACAGCGCCAGTTTGCGGATCAATTACCACAATATTACTGTTATCTGCATGTCCAGATTTTAGGTAAACATTTGCATAAATTAAACCATCGTGGTATTCAATTTCATTCAAATAACTATATGGTTGTTGACTGTCAAAAGCTTGAACAGTTCTTAGATAATTAAAGTTTTCATCAAAGAAATGAATACGTTGAGAACCTTCTGTTATGGCCAATTCTTTTCCAATTGTTGTAATTCCCCAACCTTCGATAATTTGAGCTGGCATATCAAATTTTTCAACTTGATTAAAGTTTAAATCATATTTATAAATCACACGATCTTGCCATGTTAATTGATAAATAAAACCATTCAGTTCTGTAATTCCTTCTCCAAAAACATCGTCTTTGATTTGATATAATTTTGTAGGTTCAGTTGCCCCCAATTTATATTCAATCAAACGTGTTTTTCCTCCGCGAAGTCCAGTTCCTTCGAAAATATTTCCGTTTTTGAAATAAAAACCTTGCGTAAAATAATCTGGATTATGTGGATAAGTTCCTACAATTTCATAATTCCATTGCGCAGCCGGCTCATTTGCATAAACCACAAACGTAAAATCGCGCGAATTTGTTTCTTCTTCTCCTTTGAAGAATTTCAAATTAACCGTATGATTTCCTAATCCAATTGTTTTTCCGTCAATCGTAAAATCAGCAGGAACTTCTTGTCCATCTACCGAAACAATAACTTTCGTAATTCCATCTAAATTAGTTAAAGGAATATCGATTTTGTCGCCAATTTTGTATTTGTTTTGTTCAATTTTCGAAACAATTTCAGTGATTGCAGTATTGTTTTTTCCAGTCGAATCTTTACAAGAAAATAACACTGAAGAGAAAACTGTTGCACAAACTGATGCTGCGATTAAATATTTTTTCATTTGATGTGTTTTATGTTTTACGAATTAGGTTGCTAATTCTACTACAAATATATTTTATTTTGTTCGATTCGGATTATTTTTTACAAAGGCATCCCAACTCGAATAAGAATTTGACGTCCCAGTTGTTTTACCCGAATTTAGATAATGACAAACCGCAACGGCAAGACCATCTGTGGCATCCAAACGTTTCGGAATTTCTTTCAAACCAAGTAAATGTTGTAACATGCCCGCAACTTGTTCTTTTGATGCATTTCCGTTTCCAGTAATCGCCATCTTAATTTTTTTTGGCGCATATTCTACCACAGGCATATCGCGATGCAGGCAAGCGGCAATACAAACGCCTTGTGCACGTCCAAGTTTTAACATAGACTGAACATTAACGCCAAAAAACTGCGCTTCAATGGCTAATTCATCAGGATGATATTGATCGATAATGGCTAAAGTTTTTTCGAAAATCTTTTTCAATTTCGTTTGCTGGTTCGGAAGTTTATGCAACAACAATTCGTCTAAAGTAATCAACTTTATTTTGTTATTTTTGACTTCAATCAAACCAAAACCCATCACCATTGTTCCAGGATCAATCCCTAAAATAATCTTTTCCATCGTTGCGAAGGTATTAAGATATTCTGAAAATTAAGCCGAATTTCGACTCGCATTAATATTTCCGAATAACGAACGCATCACAATTTGCTCATAGATTGATTTGAACTCACTTTCATGATGAATTTTGTTCAACGCAAATTGTTGAATCGTTAATAATGGTAACACAATTTTTTCGCGCATTTGTACCGAAGATTTGTTCAATGGTTCGTCTTGCATCAATTCTGTGTAACCCGAAATTTCTAAACATAATGCTTTTGATAATTCAAATTCATCGTGCAAAATATTCCAAAATTCACCATATTCAGGATCATTTTTCATATAAGATGTTAATGGAAAATAAGTTTTTTCCATCGACATCATACTATTCTGGATCAATGTTTTGAAGAAGCTCGAATTCTTGAATAAATCTTTTACATCCTCTAAATGACCTTGTTTTTTCAATTCATTTATAGCTGTTCCAACACCAAAATATCCCGGAACATTTTGTTTTAATTGACTCCAAGAACCCACAAATGGAATAGCACGCAAATCATCGAACTCTAATTTTTTATCACCACCTCGTTTACTCGGACGGCTTCCGATATTCGTTTTTCCATAATAGTTAAGCGTACTCATATTTTCTAAATAAGGTAAAAATGAAGGATGCGCTTTCAAATCTTCGTATTTCTGATAACTAATTGTGGCTAATTTATCAATCAAAATTCGCTCATCTGGCGAAATCTGACTTGTGCTTGTCGAGAAAACATCCGAAATAATACCAGCTGTGTACAATTGTTCAAAATTATATTTTGCCTGCGGCATTGTTCCATAATTCGACGTAATTGTTTGTCCTTGAATTGTAATTTGAATTTCGTGATTCGCAATTGTTTTCCCTTGAGAAGCGTAAAATTCGTGCGTTTTTCCACCACCACGCGCAGGAGGTCCACCACGACCGTCAAAGAAAATAACTTCGATTTGATTTTTATCCGAAACATTCGAAAGGATTTCTTTGGTACGATAAATTTCCCAATTCGCTTTGATGTAACCACCATCTTTTGTTCCGTCCGAAAAACCTAACATAATCGATTGACGTTGTTTTCTACGTTCTAAATGTTGCGCATAAATAGGTAAATTATACAATTTATTCATCGTATTTTCAGCACCATCTAAACCTCTAATCGTCTCGAAAAGTGGCATGATATCAAACTTAATTTCATCGTCTTGATAACCACAAAATTTGAATAAAGCATAAACATTTAAAACATCGAAAATGGTTTCAGAATTTGAAATAATGTATCGGTTAACACCTAATTCACCATTTCGTTGCTGAATTTTTTTTAATTGATAAACATTTTTGATTGTATCAATCACAATATCATCTTCAAAATCTTCTGGTTTAGCTGTAAAAGACGGATTTATTAACAATTCGATTTGTTCTGCTTCGCTTAAATCTTTCAGATTAATTCCAGTATATTTTTCAACAATTCGGTTAATCACTTTTTGATGAACACGCGAATCTTGACGAATATCCAAAGAAGCAAAATGCAATCCGAAAATATCAACACGTGTGATAAAATCATCTAAAATATCTAAGAAAACACCATTGTGTTGTTCAATTAAAATTGTACGAATCGTTTGTAAGCGCGTTTTGATTTCATCAATTGTAATTGTTCCATTTTCATTGAACATATTTTCGTAAATCAAATTACTCAACGCTTTTAAAGGTTCTGTAACATGCTTGAATGTTAATCTACGTTGAACAATTTTAAGATGATTGTAATAATTTTTTAAGATACTTGTACGCAATAAACTTGCAACTTTCCATGTAATTTCTGCTGTTACAAACGGATTTCCATCGCGATCGCCTCCAGGCCAAAAACCTAATTGAATAACAGGAGATTTTAGAGGTTCACTTTCTGTAAAAAACAATTGGTTGATTTCGTTGTATAATCGTCCAATTGTTTGATAATATACATTTCTCAAATAATAAATAATAGAAACAGCTTCATCGTAAGGAGTTGGTTTTTCTTCGTTGATAAAAGGTGTTTTTCCTAATTGTTGCAACAATAAATCAATTTTACTTACCGAATCTTGTTGAATTGCGTCGCGTAAATCTTGAATAATTTGTTGAACATTTGTTGGATAAAACTGCGTTGGATGGGCTGTAAAAACAACTCTTGTTACAAAATCTTCGATTCTGGTTTTTACTTGCTCCATTTTACCTTGCGCTTGTGCAATATGATAAATGCTTTCCAAACTTCCTTTTTCATTTTCGGAATGTAATGACGGAAATGCAGCATCTTCGATACTATCAAACAAAACAACTTGTCGCTCGATGTATTGTATCATTCGAAACATCAAATCGATTTGCTCTTGTTCGGTTTTTAAATCAGTGTATTTCTCAAAAAAATTGTTGATGATTTCATTTGGTGATTTACCTTCGGGTAAACCTTTTTGACTTTCATCATACAAAAACGGAATCAATGATCCGATGTTTTGCATTTTTTCGTAGGGAAGACTCATAAAGAGACTGTTGTAAATTTGAAACTTATTTTCCACAATTTGGTGGAATTTAAGTTCAGATAAATTCGTACTTCGCATTAATAGGTATTTTTTCTCTTAATAGTAAATTTACTTGTTTCGAGGTAATTATCCTATTTATTTTAAACCAAAAAAAGAGAATCATATTGATTCTCTTTTTTATTATGATCGATTATTTAATTCAATTAATGGTTCAATAAAGTCTCTTGTATTTGATAAACGAGGAACTTTATTTTGTCCACCTAATTTACCTCTTGAAGCCATCCATTCGATGAATAATTTTGTGCGTGCTTTGTGTACAATCGGTCGATTAAGTGTCATATTATTGTAACGTTTTGCTTCGTAATCGGAATTAACTTCTTGCAAACCTTTATCTAAACAATCAATAAATTGCTCAAAATTTTCAGGCTCTTTATCAAACTCTATCATCCATTCGTGAGCGCCTTTTTCTTTTCCTTGCATAAAAATTGGACCAGCACTATATTCAGAAACAATTGAATTTGTTTGCATACAAGCACGTTTCAAAGCTTCTTCTGCATTTTCTATCATCAATTCTTCGCCAAATGCATTGATATAATGTTTTGTTCGTCCAGAAACAACAATTCTGTGTGGATTAGTTGAGGTAAATCGAACCGTATCACCAATAATATAACGCCATAAACCACCATTTGTTGTAATTACCATGGCGTAATTTTTACCAACTTCAACTTCTTTAATCGTTAAAAATCGTTGAGCTTCTGAACCAAATTCTTCCATTGGAATAAATTCGTAAAAAATTCCGTTGTCTAATAATAACAACAACTCTTTACTATTTAATTGATCCTGAATTCCAAAAAAACCTTCGGAAGCATTATATAATTCGAAATAATTTAATTTTTTCTGAGTAATTAAATTATAATTTTCTGCATAAGGTTTGAAGCTGATTCCACCATGAAAAAACACTTCGAGATTTGGCCACAATTCGTCCAAATAATTCTTTCCAGTTTCGGCTAATAATTTATTCAAAACGACTAACATCCACGAAGGAACACCAGTTAAAGAACTAACATCTTCATTTTTTGTTGCATTAATAATAGCATTCATCTTTACATTCCAATCAGACATTAGAGAAATCTCACGATTTGGAATGTTTTTCATTTCTGCATAAAAAGGTAAATTATCAATCAGAATAGCTGATAAATCACCAAAACGCGTATCATATTTTTGATAAAGTTCACTACTTCCACCAATTCTTAAGTTTTTGTGCATAAAAATATCCGTTTCGGGATAAGCGTTTAAATACAATGCAAACATTGTTTTTCCTGCTGCGTAATGGCAATCTTCTAAGGATTCATTACTAATCGGAATAAATTTACTTTTGGCATTTGTTGTTCCAGAAGATTTCGCAAACCATTTTATTTTTCCATGCCAAGTAACATCTTTTTCACCTTTTCTTGCTAATTCAATATAAGGTTGAAAATCCTCGTAATGCACTGCAGGGACTTGCTCTTGAAATTTATGTGTCGTTTTGATTTCGTCAAAATGAAATTCTTTTCCGTAAATAGTCGATTTGGCTTTTTTGATATTCTCAAATAACACACGTTGTTGCGTACCAACTGGATTTTTGATACTTTCCTCGATGATATTCATTCGGCTACGCATCATAATTTCCATAATCTTATTGACTATTCCCATCCGCTAAAAGTTTTGTAGATTTACACAAAATTAATTAAACTTTTTTAGCAAGATGCAGTTTGAAGGACAAATTCGTAAAATGACAACTGAAAATGGAACGCCAATCAATTATTATTGGAATTTCAAGAATGATTTTATTGTTATGAATCAATTGTTAGGAAAAAAAATCAAGATTAACTTTGATCATTACGAATGTTTAAACTGTCACGAGGACAAAGAGATTTATCAGATGGGATATTGTAAAAATTGTTTTTTTACAGTTCCAGAAGCTAATCCAAGTATTATCAATCCAGAACTTTCTACAGCACATTTGGGAATTGCGCAACGTGATTTAGAGTTTGAAACGAAATTCGAATTGCAACCGCATATTGTGTATTTGGCAAATTCTTCGGGAATAAAAGTTGGTGTAACACGTTTAACTCAAGTGCCGACTCGTTGGATCGATCAAGGAGCATCAGAAGCTATTATTATTGCACGAACGGATAATCGTTACGAAGCTGGAATGATAGAGGTTTCGTTGAAAAATGTTATTGCAGATAAAACAAATTGGCAAAGAATGTTGAAAAATGATGTGCCAGAAATTAATTTGTTTGAAAAGTATCACGAAATCAGAAATGAAGTGAATCCAGATTTTCAACAATTTTTGGTTGATGAGCCAGAAGTTTGGAAGTTAGACTATCCAGTTTTATCTTATCCAGAAAAAGTAAAATCATTAAACTTGAAAAAAACGCCAGAAATAGAAGGTGTTTTGAAAGGAATAAAAGGTCAATACTTGATTTTTGAAGACAATACCGTTTTCAATGTTCGAGGTCACGAAGGTTTTTATGTGAATTTTAAAGTGTAAAATTTATTTTACAATAAAATATATTCAAAAGTCGATTTTGTAACAGAATCGACTTTTTTTGTTTCTATCTATTTGATTTCAATAAAAATACTTGTTTTTTATCTTATTTATTTTTACATTAGTTATAATCAATTAACACAAAAAATAGGAATTATGAAAGCAAGTGCATTACTTATGGTTGGTGGTATTTTGGCTTTAACAGCATGTAATAAAAAATCAGATTTGCCAGATTATAAGGTGAAAGAAGCAGTTTTAGATGTTTACAAATACAGAGCAGATAAGCCAGATTCACTTTTTTCGAAAGTAGAAGGCGTAAATGTGGATGATTTGAATGCGGTGGTTAAACAATATGGGCCAGTTGATGTCTACAACTTTGAGAAAATGACGCCTCTTGAAGATGGTGACAAAACAGTTTACGAAGCAGTTTATAAAGTATCTTTTAAAGGAGCAGAAGGTACAGAAACTTTTAAAGTACGAAAAATTGATAAACTAGACGGAATTGTTGTTGGCTATGCAAGTGATGTAAAACCTGTTGCTGAACCAAATGATTCATTGGCTGTAAAAAAGGATTCGGTGAAATAAATATAAAAAAAGAATAAATACGTAATGATTTATTGAAAAAGTTTGTATATTCGTTATCAATAATGAAACAAAACGGATTAGATACAATCATTTCAATTACGACGACTTCTAGTGTTCACACTTAGAGGAGTTTTGTTATGTATTTAATTCTAAAAAAATAATGCAAAAGCATCTTCTCAAAAGGAAGATGCTTTTTTTATGATCAAAATTTAAATTATGAAAGTTTTAAAATTCGGAGGAACATCAGTCGGATCGGTAGAAGGTATTCGCGCGGTCGTAGAAATTGTTAAACAGGAAAAGCAACAAAATAACTCGATTATTTTGGTTGTGTCTGCTATTTCTGGTTTGACCAATTTATTAACCAAAATCTCTGAAGAAGCTTCATCAGGAAATTTTGATGAAAATGATTTAAAACTTTTTCAAGACAAACATTTCGAAATTGTAAAAGCTTTAATCGATGTGCCGAATCAAAATCCGATTTTAACAAAATTAAAATTGTTGATGAATGAGTTGGAAGCATTATTAGAAGGGGTGGAAATTCTGAAAGAATTAAGCCCTCAAACAAAAGATTTGATTTTGAGTTTCGGCGAAAGATGTAGTGCTTTATTAATAGCAAAAGTAATGCAAGAGCATGTTGGAAATTCATTGGCGATTAATGCATCAGATTATATTTTGACTGATCATAATTTTGGTCAAGCGAATGTTATCGAGGAAAAATCGTTTCAGAATATTCAACAATTAGCAAAAGATTATTCGGATAAATTATTAGTTGTAACAGGGTTTATTGCTGCTAATGAAGAAGGACGAGTGACAACTTTGGGAAGAGGAGGTTCTGATTACACTGCGGCTTTGATTGGTGCGGCTTTACATGCAGAACAAATTGAAATTTGGACAGATGTAAATGGAATGATGACGGCGGATCCTCGTTTTGTGAACAAAGCTTTTTCGTTAGAAAATTTATCGTATACAGAAGCGATGGAATTGTCGTATTTCGGTGCGAAAGTGATTTATCCGCCAACAATGGCTCCAGCTTTTAAACTTCGAATTCCGATTTTAATTAAAAACACATTTCAACCGGATTTTGAGGGAACAAAAATTCAGTTCGATTCGCAACCAACAGATTATCCAATTAAAGGAATTTCGTCGATCAAAGATATTGCATTAGTCAATATAAAAGGAAGCGGCTTGGTTGGCAAATTGGGCTTTAGTGGAAAACTTTTTTCACTTTTAGCGCAACATCATATCAACATTGTGTTGATTACGCAATCTTCGTCAGAGCATAGTATCACGCTTGCCATTCATCATAATGAAGTCGAAAAAGCAAAGCAATTAATTGAAGAAGAGTTTTGTTTGGAAATTGCAGTAAAATGGTTGGAACCAATTGAAATTGAAGAAAATCTCGGAATTATTGCAATTGTTGGAGAAAACATGAAGAAAATGGTTGGTGTTTCGGGCAAGTTATTTTATGCATTAGGACGAAATGGAATCAATGTCAGAGCGATTGCGCAAGGTTCTTCGGAGTATAATATTTCGGTTGTGATTAACGAAAATGATTTGTCAAAAGCTTTAAATGCGGTACATGATGCGTTTTTTAATCATTTGAAAAAAACAATTCATGTTTTCAATGTTGGAGTAGGAAATATTGGGTCGACATTTTTAAATCAATTAGAAAAACAGAAAGATTTTTTAGCAAAAAATAATGATATCGAAATAAAATTGGTTGGATTATCAAATTCAAAAAAAATGATGTTTGATGAAAACGGAATTAATTTATCGAATTGGAAAAATGAATTAGAAAATTCTTCTTCTCCAGCTGATTTGAATGAATTTATCCAAAAAATGAAACAGTATAATTTACCAAATTGTGTTTTTGTAGATAATACTGCGAGTTCTGATTTGCCAAATTATTACAAACAAATTTTTGAAAGCAGTATTTCGGTTGTAACATGTAATAAAATTGCGAATTCATCTTCTTATCAAGAGTATAAAAAATTGAAAGAAACTGCTCGAAAATATGGCATTGATTTCCTTTATGAAACGAATGTTGGAGCAGGTTTACCAATTATTAGCGTGTTGAAAGATTTAAGAATGAGTGGAGATCAAATCTTAAAAATTGAAGCAATTTTATCAGGAACAATTTCGTATATATTTAATCATTTTAAAGGTGAAAATACATTTGCCGAAATTGTAAAAAAAGCGCAAGAATTAGGTTATACAGAACCAGATCCTCGCGATGATTTGAGTGGAATAGATTTTATGCGAAAAATGTTGATTCTTGCTCGTGACAATGGTTACGAAATTGAAGCGGGAGATGTAAAAATCGATTCTATTTTGCCTAAATCTTGTTTAGAAGCTGCAACTGTAGAAGATTTTTATCAAGAATTAGTCAACGAAAATGATTATTTCGAAAAGATAAAACATCAAGCAGATGAGGAGCAGAAAGTGATTCGTTACATCGGGATTTTAGAAGATGGGAAAATATCAATTTCGTTAGAATTGGTGGATAATCAACATCCGTTTTATGCCTTGTCTGGAAGCGATAATATTATTTCTTTTACAACAGCGCGTTACAAGGAACGTCCTTTGGTTGTGAAAGGACCTGGAGCTGGTGCAGAAGTTACAGCAGCTGGCGTTTTTGCAGATTTAGTTAATATAAGTTCAATACGATAAAAGATGAATCAAATAATCGAAAATAAATATAAGCTTGATCAAGCGAAGTTTTTAGATAAAGTACATGTTTTTGCTCCTGCAACAGTTGCCAATATGATCTGTGGATATGATATTTTGGGCTTTGCGGTGGATTATCCAGGTGATGAGGTAATCATGAAAAAGACAGAAAAGTTAGGAATCGAAATTCTGACAATTACAGGTGACGAGGGTAAATTGCCTTTGGATGCGATGAAAAATACAGTTTCTCATTCGGCATGGAAATTATTTTGTGATTTAGGTCTACAAGATTCTTTTGGATTATCGATAGAATTACACAAAAAAATGCCAATTGGAAGTGGTTTAGGTTCAAGCGCGGCGAGCACAGTTTCTGGACTTTTTGCATTGAATGAATTATTAGGAAAACCACTTTCTAAAAATGAGCTTTTGCCTTATTGTATGGAAGGCGAACGATTGGCTTGTGGCGCTGCTCATGCGGATAATGTTGCGCCATCGTTGTTTGGAGGAATTACGTTGATTCCTTCTTATGAGCCGATTTTGGTGCGTTCTTTACCTGTTCCTGAAAATTTATATGTCACACTGATTTACTCAAAAGTAGAAGTGCCAACAAAGGATGCGCGCAAATTAATTAAAGATAAAGTGCAATTGAGTAAAGCAATAAAGCAATGGGGAAATATTGCAAGTTTGGTTGCAGCGCTTTATGAGAATGATTACGAAGAAATTGGTCGTTCGATGCAAGATGATATTGTCGAACCAAATCGTTCTTTATTGATTCCATATTTTAATGAAATGAAAAGTATTTCGCTCGAAAATAATGCATTAACATTCGGTATTTCTGGTTCTGGACCAACAGTTATGGCGTTATCTAAAAGTAAATTGGGTGCAGAAAATATCGAACAAAAACTAAATGATTTTTTGACGATAAAAGAAATTGAACATTTATCATTTGTCTCTAAAATTAATCAACAAGGACCTTACATAAAACACTAAAAATGAAATTATATAGTACAAATAATCATAATAACAGAGTCGATTTTAAACAAGCGGTTTTCCAATCTTTGCCAGAAGATAAAGGATTGTATATGCCTTTGTCGTTGGAAAAATTAGATGAAAATTGGTTGAATTCTATTGAAAATTATTCATTTCAAGAGATTGCGAAAAAGGTGACAAATCACTTATTAAAAGATGATTTTTCTGAAGAAACGATTAATAATTTAATTGATGATGTAATTAATTTTCCTGCGCCTTTGGTGTTTTTAGAAGATGATTTAGCTATTTTGGAATTATTTCACGGACCTTCTTTTGCTTTTAAAGATTTTGGAGCAAGATTTATGAGTCGCGTGATGGCACATTATTCAAAAAAAGATAATCAATTGTTAGATGTTTTGGTCGCAACTTCTGGCGATACAGGAGGCGCTGTAGCACTTGGCTTTCTGGGAGTAGAAGGAACGAGAGTAACGATTTTGTATCCAAAAGGAAAAGTGTCGCTGATACAAGAATTGCAATTAACGGCGAATGGAAAAAATATTCGTGCCATAGAAATCGACGGAACTTTTGATGATTGTCAAGCATTGGTCAAGCGAGCTTTTTTAGACAAAGATTTAATGAAAAATCTAAACTTAACCTCAGCAAATTCAATTAATATTGCTCGCTTAATTCCGCAATCTTTCTATTATTTCGAGGCATTTGCCCAAGCAAAAAGAAAAGGTTTTGAGAAAGTTTCTTTTGTTGTTCCGAGTGGAAATTTCGGGAATATTACAGCAGGTATTTTGGCTTCAAAATTAGGATTGGAAGTAGAACAATTTGTTGCGGCTACAAATGCGAATGATACTGTTCCATTATTTTTAAAAACCGAAAATTATCTACCCAAACCTTCTGTACAAACGTTTTCGAATGCGATGGATGTTGGAAATCCGAGCAATTGGGTTCGTGTGATGGAATTTTTCGAGCAAGATATGGAGCAATTAAAATCAAAAATGGTTTCAAAAGCTTTTTCAGATATTGAAACGACAAATGCAATTGTTAAAATTAATCAAGAATATGATTACATTGCTTGTCCGCATACGTCGATTGCGTGGTTGGCAGCGAAGGAATACCAAGCGAAAAAGCAAGATGAAAAAGAGTTAGTGGTATTTTTATCGACAGCGCATCCGTGTAAATTTCCTGAAGTTTTTCCGAAAGAAATACGAGATAAAATTGTCTATCCAAAAGAAGTCGAAGAATTGAAATCGAAACAATCGAATAAAGTTAAAATGAACAATAATTTTGATGAGTTAAAAAATTGGTTGTTGAATAATTAATAAATTAAAAAGCAAAGTTTCTAACTAAATAGAAGCTTTGCTTTTTTTGAATAGTATATTAATGATGGAAAAATTATCCAATCATTAACGAAAAGAGTGTGTTGTCTGTGTTAAGATATTGATAGTCGAAATGATGATTTTCTAATCTAAAAATTAAACCATCTAAATCTTCTTTTTTGTCTAATTCAATGCCAACTACTGCTGGACCTGTTTCTTTGTTATTTTTTTGCGTGTATTGGAAATAGGTGATGTCATCATTTTCACCCAAAACTTCGTTCACTAATTCTTTTAAAGCGCCAGCACGTTGAGGAAAATTGATAATGAAATAATGTTTCAAACCTTCATATTGCAAACTTCTTTCTTTTATTTCTTCCATTCGCGTAATGTCGTTGTTGCTTCCACTAAGCACGCAAACCACATTTTTTCCTTTGATTTCTTCCTTGAAAAAATCTAAAGCCGAAACACTCAAAGCGCCTGCTGGTTCTACAACAATTGCGTCTTCATTGTACAAACGCAAAATGCTCGAACAAACTTTTCCTTCTGGAACAGCACAAGTTGTTTCTAAACCTTCTGCACAGATTTTGTAGGTTTTTTCACCTGCTTTTTTTACAGCTGCGCCATCTACAAAAGGGTCAATCTTCGCTAATGCAACAGATTGTTTTTGTTTGATAGCTTCTGCCATACTTGCTGCGCCACTCGGTTCTACGCCAATAATTTTGGTGTTTGGACTAAGTGTTTTCATCACAGAAATAACGCCAGATGCTAAACCTCCACCGCCAATTGGCACGAAAATATAATCGATTGGTTGATTGCATTGATTCAAAATTTCTAAAGCAACAGTTCCTTGTCCTGCGATTACTTTTTCGTCATCAAAAGGATGAATAAATGTAATATTTCCTTCTTGGGATAATTGATGTGCAAAAGCCGATGCATCATCAAATGTATCACCATGTAAAATGATTTCGATTTGATCTTTCCCAAACCATTTTACTTGTTTTATTTTTTGTTGAGGTGTCGTCGTTGGCATCACAATTTTACCTTTGATATTTAATTGTTGACACGAATACGCCACACCTTGTGCGTGATTTCCTGCACTTGCGCAGATTACACCATTATTTTTTTCTTGTTCTGATAACTGAACGATTTTATTATAAGCACCACGTAATTTGTATGAACGGACGACTTGTAAATCTTCTCGTTTTAGATAGACATTCGCATCAAATTGACGACTTAAATTTTCATTGAAATCGAAAGGAGTGTTTTTGGCAACTCCTTTCAAATTCATTTGTGCTAAGTTTACTTCGTCAAGCGAAACGCCTAAGGTCTCAGTTTTCTCACTTCTAAGTCCCTTTGTCATAATTCACTATTTTCTTAGTTATTTTAATATTTGATTATGCCGTTTTTATGGTTTTCATAGCAGTCATTGCTTTACGAAGTTTTTTTCCCACAGTTTCGACAGGATGATTACGTAAAACATCATTTATGTGTACCAATGTCGCATTGTCAACAGCATTGTCTTTTCCTTCGTTGTAATTTTTTCCGACAACGTCTACGTTTACTTTTGTCATAAAATCTTTTAACAAAGGTTTACAAGCCTGATCGAAAAGATAACAACCATATTCTGCTGTATCAGAAATTACACGATTCATTTCGAATAATTTTTTACGAGCAATTGTATTTGCAATCAATGGTGTTTCGTGTAATGATTCGTAGTAAGCAGATTCAGGTTTAATACCTGCTTCCACCATAGTTTCGAAAGCTAATTCAACTCCAGCACGAACAAAAGCAACCATTAAAGTGTAATGATCAAAATATTCTTGTTCAGTAATATTTGCATCTCCAGCGGGTGTTTTTTCAAAAGCAGTTTCTTCAGTTTCAGCTCTCCATTTTAATAAGTTTTTATCATCATTCGCCCAATCTTCCATCATTGTTTTACTAAACTCACCAGAAATAATGTCGTCTTGATGTTTTTGGAATAATGGACGCATAATATCTTTTAATTCCTCTGATAGTTCAAAAGCTTTAATTTTAGCAGGATTACTTAATCTATCCATCATACCGCTAACTCCACCATGTTTTAAGGCTTCTGTAATTACTTCCACACCATATTGAACTAATTTTGAAGCATAACCAGCATCAATTCCGTTTTCAATCATTTTTTCGAAAGAAAGAATAGAACCTGTTTGTAAAAGACCACATAAAATGGTTTGCTCTCCCATCAAATCTGATTTTACTTCCGCAACAAATGATGATCTTAAAACTCCCGCTCTGTGACCACCAGTTCCTGCACAATATGCTTTTGCTTGATCAAAACCTTTTCCTTCGGGATCATTTTCTGGGTGAACGGCAATTAATGTAGGAACTCCGAATCCTCTTAAATATTCTGCACGAACTTCCGAACCTGGACATTTTGGTGCAACCATTATTACTGTAATATCTTTACGAATTTGCACACCTTCTTCTACGATATTGAATCCATGAGAATATAAAAGTGTAGCACCTTGTTTAATAAGTGGTTGAACAGTATTGATAACTTGCGTATGTTGTTTATCCGGCGTTAAATTCGCAACAACATCAGCATTTGGGATTAATTCCTCGAAAGTTCCTACTGTAAAATTATGACTTGTTGCATTTTTCCAAGAATCTCTTTGTTGTTCAATCGCTTCTTTGCGTAACGCGTATGAAACATCTAAACCGCTGTCTCGTAGATTTAATCCTTGGTTTAACCCTTGCGCACCGCAGCCTACAATCACAATTTTTTTGTCTTTTAATGCGTCTGTACCTTTTGCGAATTCTGAGTTATTTAGAAATTCTGCTTGTCCTAGTTGATATAATTGACCTCTTAATGATAGTGAATTAAAGTAATTAGTCATTTTTGATTTTTTAATAAAATTATTTGTTGAATTATTCGTCTTTACATTGTGAAAACTGAGGTTCCTTCGTTTAGGAATTCATTTTCGATTACTTCTTTTGATGGCTCGTCTTTTTCGAATTGTAATAATTTTTCATGGAAACCAGCACTTGCTTTTATAATGGCTATTCTAGCTCCACGAACAAATTCTATTAAGCCATATTTAGTCAGCTCTTGTGTTAGATTATCAATTTCCTCACGATGACCAGCTGTTTCAAAAACTGTATAATCATTGCGAATCACAACTGTATTCGCGCCATATTGACGTAATAAACGTTCAACGTATGCCTTTTCAGCAATAATGTTAGTGGGTACTTTGTATAAAGCTTGTTCTTGCCAGATTAATTCATCATTATTATTGAAATAAGCTTTAAGAACATCGATTTGTTTTTCAATTTGCATGCAAAGTTTTCGAACGACTTCTTCAGATTCTTCAATTACAATTGTAAATCGGTGTACATTTTCTATTTCTGATGGAGAAGTGCTTAAACTTTCAATATTAATTTTTCGTCGAGTAAAAATTCCTGCAACTCTTCCCAAAATTCCTATGGAATTTTCTGTATATAGCGTAATTGTATATTCTTGTTTTGAGTCCATAATAATTTATTTTAATCTAATTTCAGAAACACTTGTACCTTGTTCTACCATAGGAAATACATTGTTTTCTTTTCCTACCATAACTTCTAAAAGATAAGAACCATCATGCTCTAACATCTCTTTTAAAGCATTTTTCAAGTCGTTTCTTGCTTCTATTTTTTGACCTTCTATTTGGTAGGCTTTTGCAAGTGCTACAAAATCTGGACTTGTAATATCTACGAAAGAATAGCGTTTGTCGTTGAATAATTCTTGCCATTGACGCACCATTCCAAGGAAGCTATTGTTTAGGATTAATATTTTTACTTTAGCTCCAAATTGCATAATCGTTCCCATTTCTTGTAACGTCATTTGGAAACCACCATCTCCACAAACCATGACAATGTCTTTTTCTGGTGCTCCATACCATGCTCCAATTGCTGCAGGTAAACCAAATCCCATTGTTCCTAATCCTCCTGATGTAACCAAAAGCTTAGAATCTTTGAATTTCGCGTAACGACAAGCCGACATCTGATGTTGTCCTACGTCTGTCACAATAACGGCTTCTCCTTTAGTTAATTCATTTAAGGTATTGATAACCTCAGCCATAGATATCACATCAGTTGTTGGATGGAATTCTTTATTAATAACTTCTGTACGTTCTTCTTTTTCGAGATCTCTAAATTCTTTTAACCATTGAGAATGATCATTAGGATGAATCAAATTTGTTAATAACAGAAGTGTTTTTTTACAATCTCCCCAAACAGGGACAGCAACTTTTACATTTTTACCAATCTCTGCTGGGTCAATATCAAGATGAATCACTTTGGCTTGTTTTGCATATTTGTCTAAGCGTCCAGTTACGCGATCATCAAACCTCATTCCTATGGCAATTAATACATCGCAATCATTTGTTTTAACATTAGGTGCATAATTACCATGCATACCTAATAAACCTACATATTGTGGATGATCAGTATCTAAAGAACTTAATCCCATCAAAGTTGTTGCTACAGGAATTCCAGATTTTTCTAAGAAATCGTTTAATTCTTGTTCAGCTTTTCCAAGTAATATTCCTTGACCAATAATCGCAAATGGTTTTTTTGCTTGATTAATAAGTTTAGCAGCAGCTTTTATATATTCAGTTCTTATCTCTGGTTCTGGTCTATAACTGCGAACATGCGTGCATTTCTCATACTTTTTCTTTTCGATAAGTTGTATTTGAGCATTTTTTGTAATGTCAATTAAGACAGGTCCTGGTCTTCCAGAGCGAGCAATATGAAATGCTTTTGCTAGAACATCATTTATTTCTTCTGCATCAGTAATTTGATAATTCCATTTCGTGATAGGATTAGTAATATTGATAACGTCAGTTTCTTGAAAAGCATCCGTTCCTAAAAGAGAAGCGAAAACTTGCCCTGTGATACATACAATAGGATTGCTATCAATCATGGCATCTGCAATTCCAGTGACTAAATTCGTTGCGCCTGGACCACTCGTGGCAAAAGCTACACCTACTTTTCCTGAAGTTCTTGCATAACCTTGCGCAGCGTGAATGCCTCCTTGTTCATGACGAACTAAAATGTGTTCTAATTTATCTTTGTAATCATACAAAGCATCATATATAGGCATAATTGCGCCACCAGGATAGCCAAAGACTGTTGTAACTCCTTCGGACAATAAAGCGTTAATAATCGCTTGTGAACCTGAAATTTGAGTTGGTTTATTGGTCAGTAAGACATCCTTCTGAAGCGTTTCCGACTTGCTTTGCGTATTTGTATAAGACTCCATTTTTTACTTTTAATGCGGGTTGTTTCCAGTTATTTTTTCGATTTTCTAATGTTTTTTCATCAATCAAAAGGTTTAATTCATTTTTGTTGATGTCAATTTCGATGAGATCATTATTCTCGACTAATGCGATTGGACCTCCTTCAAAAGCTTCTGGTGTTATGTGACCGACGACAAATCCGTGCGTTCCGCCACTAAATCGTCCGTCTGTAATCAAAGCGACTTTATCTCCTAATCCAGCTCCAATAATGGCAGATGTTGGTTTCAACATTTCTGGCATTCCAGGACCACCTTTCGGACCTTCGTTTCGGATGACGATAACGCTTCCAGCTTTGATTTGTAAATCTTCGATTGCTTTTAAAACTTCAACTTCGCTATTAAAAACTTGTGCTTTTCCTTTAAAATAAAAACCTTCTTTTCCAGATATTTTAGATACCGATCCGCCAGGAGCAAGGTTTCCGTAAAGCATTTGTAAGTGTCCAGTTTCTTTTATGGGATTAGATAATGGACGAATAATATTTTGTTTAGAGAAATCTAAATCAGGAACCGATGCTAAATTTTCGGCTAATGTTTTTCCAGTAACCGTTAAACAACTTCCATCGATTAAATCTTCTTGTAACATATACTTTAAAACAGCAGGAACTCCACCAACTTTACTCAAATGTTCCATCAAGTATTTTCCACTAGGTTTTAAGTCTGCTATTACTGATGTTTTATCGTTAATTGCTTGTATATCGTCTAATGATAATTTGATATTCATAGTCGCTGCAATTGCTAATAAGTGCAAAACAGCATTTGTGCTTCCGCCTAAAACAACAATTGTTTTGATTGCATTTTCTAAAGAATTCTTCGTGATGATATCACTTGGTTTAATATCTTTTTCTAATAAAATTCTTAGATAATGTGCCGCAGTTGTACATTCGTTTTTCTTTTCTTGACTAAGAGCAGGGTAAGACGAAGAATAAGGTAAACTCATTCCCATTGCTTCAATCGCCGCTGCCATTGTGTTTGCTGTATACATTCCGCCACAAGCACCTGGACCAGGACAAGCATTCTGAATGATTCCACAAAAATCTTTGTCATCAAGATTTCCGTTTAATTTTTTTCCTAATGCTTCGAAAGCAGAAACAATGTTTAATTCCTCTTCTTTGTAATGTCCCGGAGCAATTGTTCCACCATAAATCATGATCGAAGGACGGTTTAAACGTCCCATTGCCATAATCGATCCTGGCATGTTTTTATCACAACCAGGAATAGTAATTACGCCATCGTAAAAGTGTCCTGCACAAACAGTTTCGATAGAATCTGCAATGATTTCTCTACTTACTAAAGAGTAGCGCATTCCTGAAGTTCCGTTGGTAATTCCATCGCTAATTCCGATAGTGTTGAACTTCAATCCGATTAGGTTTTCGGCTTTCATTCCATCTTGTACCAACTGTGCAAATTGATTTAGGTGCATATTGCAAGTATTTCCATCGTACCCCATGCTTGCAATTCCGATTAATGGTTTTTTAAGGTCTTCGTTTGTTAAGCCAATCCCATGTAACATCGCTTGTGACGCGGGTAAAGTGTCATCTTGCGTAACGGTTCGACTATGTTTGTTTAGTGCTTTGTTGTTGTTTTTCATCACTATTTATTTGACATTGTTTGTATTAAAAACATAAAAAAAAGCCACCCTGAATAAAGGTGGCTCATAAAAAATCGTTCAAAAAATTTGTCATAAAACCACCTTTCCTAATCGTAAGACCAAGACTAAAATAATAATGATAATAATGACGAAATTGTTTTGCATAATATTGTTTAATTAATTTTTCTCCATAAAAAAAGCCACCTCGTTAAGAAGTGGCTTTAATTGTTATTTTGTACGTACACAACTAATTACCACTCCCTGGGATAAGAATGACTAAAATAATCAAGTTGATAATGTTGTGAACTAATTTCATTTTCTTTTTTTGATAAGCCAAAGCTAGGATTAATTTTTTTAACTTAGCTCAACTTTTTTTATAAATTTTCCGAAAAATTTTCATTAATTGAAAATTCGCATTTTAACATTGCTTTTTTTAAAGATTGTTTAAAAATAAGTTTATAAAATTTTATATTTGCAAAACTTTGGAACAGAAAACTATTCACAACGTTTTTAGCTTATACGATTCTTCAGATTTCGTACAGAAGCTTATTGTCAATTTTAAAAATAATCCACAGCATAAAGTCAATATCAAAGGTTTTTTAGGTTCAGGATTGAGCATTATAACTGGTCATTTATATGATCGTGTTGCGCGTCCTACGATTCTAATTTTTGATGATAAAGAAGAAGCGGCTTATGTGTTAAATGATTTGGAAACTTTGTTTGATAAAGAACAAATTCTATTTTTTCCGTCTTCTTATAAGCGTCCTTACGAAATTGAGGAAGTAAATAATGCAAATGTTGTTATTAGAACAGAGGTTTTAAATGTATTATCGCATTCGAAACGCCCAAAAATTGTGGTGACATATGCGGAAGCCTTGTCTGAAAAAGTAGTGACAAAAAAAGCGCTTTCTACGAATACACTTAAAGTGAAGGTTGGAAATGATTTAGGAATTGATTTCTTAACGGAGGTTTTATCTTCTTATAATTTTCATCGTGTTGATTTTGTTTCTGAACCGGGAGAATTCTCGATTCGTGGTGGAATTATAGATGTTTTTTCGTTTTCGAATGAGCATCCTTATCGAATTTCGTTGTTTGGTGATGAGGTGGAAACCATCAGAACGTTTGATATCGAGAATCAATTGTCCATTGCAACGACAAAAGAAATTACGATTATTCCAAATCTTGAGAGTAAATCGATTAACGAAAAACGAGAAAGTTTCTTAGAATATATTTCGAAAGATAGTTTAGTTATCGCGAAAAATATTTCTGTTTTAGCGAAACAAATCACCAAGAATTTTGAACAAGCGGAAGTTGCTTTTTCAGAATTGAAAGGAGAAATTAAACAAGCAGAACCGAATCATTTATTTTTGAATGAGAATGCATTTCTTCAACAAATTTCATCTTATGGAGTTATTGAATGTTCCATGAAATCTTATTTTGAAACAGTTGAAGAAATAGAATCACCATTCAAACCTCAACCAAGTTTTAATAAGCAATTCGAGTTATTAATTGATGATTTGAATGAGCATAAAGCCGAAGGTTTCAAAAATGCACTGATTTGTTCCAATGAAAATCAAATCAAACGTTTCGAAGAAATTTTTGATGATATCGGAAAAGAAGTTTCATATATTCCCGTTTTGGGATCTATTTATCAAGGTTTTATTGACGAAGAAATCAAATTAACGTGTTATACAGATCACCAGATTTTTGGTCGATATCATAAATTCAATCTTCGAAATTCATTTTCCAAAAAAGAAGCGATTACGCTAAAGGAAATCAATTCGTTGCAAGTTGGAGATTTTGTGACGCATATAGATTATGGGATCGGAAAATTTGCAGGTTTGGTACGATTGAATAATAATGGCGTAACGCAAGAATCAATCAAATTGATTTATCAAAATAATGATATTCTGTATGTTAATATTCATTCGTTGCATAAAATTGCAAAGTTTAGAGGAAAAGATGGCGCTGAGCCAAAAATTTCAAAACTTGGATCTCCAGCTTGGAAAAATTTAAAGAATAAAACCAAAGCTAAAGTAAAAGAAATTGCTTTCGATTTGATTAAATTATATGCGAAACGCCGTGCCAGAAAAGGTTTTGCGTATTCGCCTGATACGTATTTGCAAAATGAGTTGGAAGCATCTTTTATTTATGAAGATACGCCCGATCAGTACAAAGCGACGCAAGATGTAAAAACGGATATGGAATCTGAACGCCCAATGGATCGTTTGGTTTGTGGAGATGTTGGTTTCGGGAAAACAGAGGTTGCGATTCGTGCGGCGATGAAAGCAGCTGTTGATGGAAAACAAGTTGCTGTTTTAGTGCCAACAACGATTTTAGCTTTTCAACATTTCAAGACATTTTCAGAGCGTTTACGAGATTTGCCTGTGAAAGTTGCTTATCTCAATCGATTTGTAACAGGAGCAAAGAAAAAAGCTGTTTTAGATGGTTTAAAATCTGGTCAAGTTGATATTGTGATAGGAACGCATCAATTGGTTAATCCAAAAATTGAATACAAAGATTTGGGATTATTAATTGTGGATGAGGAACACAAATTTGGTGTTGGTGTAAAAGATAAATTGAAAACACTTCGCGAAAATATTGATACATTAACCTTGACTGCGACGCCAATTCCGCGTACACTTCAATTCTCGTTGATGGCTGCGCGTGATTTATCGGTTATCAAAACTCCTCCACCAAATAGACAACCTGTCGATACGCAATTGGTTGGTTTTAATGAAGAGATTTTCCGTGATGCGATTATGTATGAAATGCAACGTGGTGGACAAGTTTATATCATTCACAATCGTGTGCAATCGTTAAAAGATATTGCTGGAATGGTACAACGATTAGTTCCTGATGCGAGTGTGGCGATTGGTCATGGACAAATGGATGGGAAAGAATTAGAAGCCGTTTTACTCGATTTTATTGATGGTCGATATGATGTTTTTGTGTCAACAACTATTATCGAATCTGGTTTAGATGTTCCGAATGCGAATACGATTTTAATTAATGATGCGCAGAATTTCGGTTTGGCAGATTTGCATCAAATGCGTGGACGTGTTGGTCGTAGTAACCGCAAAGCGTTTTGTTATTTGGTTGCGCCACCACTTTCGGTTTTAACGGACGAAGCGCGTAAACGTTTGCAAGCAATTGAGCAGTTTTCTGATTTAGGATCAGGATTCAATATTGCGATGAAAGATTTAGAAATTCGTGGAGCTGGAAATCTTTTAGGTGCTGAACAAACAGGATTTATGATGGATATTGGATTCGAAACGTATCAAAAAATCTTGAATGAAGCGATAGAAGAATTGAAAGAAACGGATTTCAAAGATTTGTTCGAAGATCAAAAATCGGAAGAAGTAAAATCGTATGTGTCGGATGTGCAAATTGATTCGGATTTACAAATTATGTTCCCAGACGAATACATTGAAAGTTCGGAAGAGCGTTTATTGCTGTACAAAGAATTAGCTGATGTCGAAACTGAAACAGATTTACAAACGTTTAAAAATAATTTGATTGACCGCTTTGGAAAATTACCAATTGAAGCCGAAAATTTATTGGAATCAATTCAACTGAAATGGATCAGTAAAAAATTAGGTTTCGAACGTTTGGTGATGAAAAATGGTGTTTTATTGGCTTATTTTATTAATAAACCACAAAGCGAATTTTATCAGTCAGATGAATTTAGATTAATTTTAAATTACGTTCAAAATAACCCTAAAAACATCAGTTTTAAGGAAAAATCACCCAAAAAAGGAGAAGAGTACCCAACATTGTTAGTACGATTTGAACATATTAAAACTGTGAATGAAGCACTACAAGGTCTACAAAATTTATTAATTCATTAACTTTTTTAAGTTTTAATTAGTAATCTAATAAAATACATAGGGAGAATTGACCAAGTTGTTAGTTCTCCTTTTTTTATTCAATTATCAAACTTCCGATATAAATAAATAATATATAATTTATCATATAAAGAACTACAACTTACTGAAAACTAATTCACATAAATAATATGATATTTTATTATTATTTTTATCGATAAAATATTAGTTGGAAAAATAGTAAAGTAGTTATGGAAACAGCATCAAGTTATATTCCTATTCTCATTCTTTTTGTGATTGCTTTTGCGTTTGTAGCGGGTACTATCGTTGCGACGCATTTTCTTGGGCCATCGAGAAAGACAGACGAAAAATTAGAGAATTTCGAGTCTGGGATTGAGAAAGTTGGAAATGCAAGACAGCCATTTGCAATTAAATACTTCTTAGTAGCCATTTTATTCGTGTTATTCGACGTAGAGGTAATCTTCTTTTACCCATATGCAGCGAATTTTAAAGAGTTAGGTTGGGAAGGTTTTGCAGCAGTTGTAACATTCGTTGGATTATTCTTTGTGATGTACTTGTATGTACGCAAAAAAGGAGCTCTTAATTGGGAAAAATAGAGCGATTAAAATTCTAAAATAATAGTATAATGATTCATAATAAAAGACCAGTAACACACAATACCAATGTGAAGATTGTAGAGTCTCCAGGAGGTTTTGAAGGTGAAGGTTTTATGGCGATGCAACTATCAAAAGTAGTTGGATTAGCGCGTAAAAACTCTATTTGGCCTTTACCATTTGCGACAAGTTGTTGCGGAATCGAGTTTATGGCGACTATGGGTTCGACATACGATTTGGCACGTTTTGGATCTGAGCGTTTGGCTTTTACGCCTCGTCAGTGCGATTTGTTGATGGTAATGGGTACAATTTCTAAAAAAATGGCACCAGTTCTGAAGCAAGTTTACATCCAAATGGCAGAACCTCGTTGGGTGATTGCTGTTGGCGCTTGTGCAAGTTCGGGAGGAATTTTTGATACATATTCGGTCTTACAAGGAATTGATGAAGTAATTCCAGTAGACGTATATGTGCCAGGTTGTCCGCCTCGTCCAGAAGCAATTATCGATGGTGTAATGCGTATTCAGGAGTTGGTAGAGAGCGAAAGTGTTCGTCGCAGAAGTAGCGAAGAATATCAACAACTTTTAGCAAGTTATGGAATTAAATAAGTTGAAATAATGGACAATTCATTTATAAAAGACCGTTTGGTTCAGAAGTTTCAAGAAAATATATACGGATACGAAGAGCATTTCGGTGTATTGACTTTATACGCTAACAAAGATTTCAATCTAAAGATTTTACAATATTTATATGATGATGAGCAATTATCTTTCAAATTTTTGAAGGATTTAACTGCTATTCATTATCCTAATAATGTTGGAGAAGAATTGGTTGTAACCTATTTAGTTTATAATCTATATGAAGGAGTTGAGGTTCGATTAAAATTTGCTTTACCAATCGAAAAACCTTCGATTTTTACCGCAACTAAATTATTCGAAACAGCTAACTGGTTAGAGCGCGAGGCGTATGATTTCTATGGAGTTGATTTTGTAGGACATCCAAATTTAATTCGTGTCATGAATGTTCCAGAAATGGATTATCATCCGTTACGCAAAGAGTTCCCATTAGAGGATCAAACACGTAAAGACAAAGACGACGATATGTTTGGTCGTGGTGGAGATTTTAATTACGGAGGTTTTAATGTAAAAGCAAATTAACCATGGGAAAAGAGAAAACTAAAAAATTAAAGCATCTTGATCTTCCAGATGGTTCGTTAGAAAAAAGCACAATTACCTTAAACTTAGGACCTACGCATCCTGCAACACATGGGGTATTTCAAAATATTTTAGAGATTGATGGTGAAATCATCAAATCTGCGGTTCCTACAGTTGGGTATATTCACCGTGCTTTTGAGAAAATTGCTGAACGCAAACCTTTGTACCAAATTACACCTTTAACAGACCGATTGAACTATTGTTCGGCGCCGTTAAATAACTTAGGTTGGCACATGACAGTTGAGAAATTCGTTGGAATTGAAGTTCCAAAACGTGTTTCTTATTTGCGTGTTATCATTATGGAATTGGCTCGTATGGCAGATCATATTGTATGTAACTCGATTATGGGTGTTGATACAGGAGCATTTACAGGATTCCTTTATATGATGAAATACCGCGAGTTGATTTATGAGATTTACGAAGAAATTTGTGGTTCTCGTTTAACAACAAATATTGGTCGTATCGGTGGTTTCGAACGTGATTTTTCTGAAGTTGCTTGGACAAAAATCCATCGTTTCGTGAGAGAGTTTCCAGATGTCTTAACAGAGTTTGAAAACTTATTTTTACGTAACCGTATTTTTATGGATCGTACGCAAGGAGTAGGAGGAATTTCGGCTGAACGTGCATTAAATTATGGTTTCACAGGACCAAATTTACGTGCGGCTGGTGTAGATTATGATGTTCGTGTAGCGAAACCATATTCTCGTTACGAAGAATTCGAATTCGATATTCCAGTTGGTACAACGGGAGATTGTTACGATAGATTCTTAGTTCGTGGTCAAGAAATGTGGCAAAGTTTAAGTATCATTAAACAAGCAATTGCAAAAATTGATGCATTAGAAGGAGAAGAAGCAACGCAATATCATGCTGATGCTCCAGACTTTTATTTACCACTAAAGAAAGATGTTTACACAAAAATGGAAGCGTTAATCTATCACTTCAAAATTATTATGGGAGAGGTAGATATGCCAAAAGGAGAAATTTATAATTCAATCGAAGCTGCAAATGGTGAGTTGGGTTATTATTTCGTTTCTGATGGTGGACGTTCGCCATACCGTTTACATTTCCGTAGACCTTGTTTCATTTATTATCAAGCTTATCCAGAATTGATTGAAGGATCAATGATTTCAGATGCCATTATCACAATGAGTAGTTTGAATTTGATTGCTGGAGAATTAGATGCTTAATAAAAATTATTAAAAATGGCAATTCAATTTTCAGAAGAAACACAACAAAAAGTAGATAAAATCATTGCACGTTATCCATCGGATAAAAAACAAAGTGCATTGATTCCTTTACTTCATGTCGCACAAGCTGAGTTTGGTGGTTGGTTAGACACTCCTCATTTAGATTATGTTGCAGAAGTATTAGAAATTTTACCAGTAGAAGTTTACGAAGTAGCTTCATTTTATTCGATGTTTAACTTAAATCCTGTAGGGAAATTTGTGTTAGAAGTTTGTCAAACAGGACCTTGTATGTTAAGAGGTTCAGACAAAATTATTGAACACATCAAAACAAAATTAAATATTGAAGCTGGTGGAACTTCGGCAGATGGTTTATTTACATTAAAACCAGCCGAATGTTTAGGAGCATGTGGTTACGCGCCAATGCTACAGTTAGGAAAAACGTATCGTGAGAATTTAACGATCGAGAAAGTAGACGAATTAATCGAGGAATTGAAAAAATTAGCATAATGGGACAAAAATTACTGTTAAAAAATATTGATGTTCCAGGAATTCGTCAGTATCAAGCTTACCGCGAAAACGGTGGTTATGCAAATGCTGAAAAAGCATTTAAAATGACAACTGATGAAATCTTAGAAGAAGTAAAAACTTCTGGTTTAAGAGGTCGTGGTGGTGCAGGTTTCCCAACTGGAATGAAATGGAGCTTTTTGGCAAAGCCAGAAGGTGTTCCAAGACACTTAGTGGTAAATGCAGACGAATCTGAACCAGGAACGTTCAAAGACCGTTTCTTGATGGAATATATTCCTCATTTATTAATTGAAGGAGTTCTGATTTCATCATTCTGTTTAGGTTCTAATACATCATTTATTTATATCCGTGGAGAATATGCGTGGGTTGCAGAAATTTTAGAAGAAGCAATCGACGAAGCAAAAGCTGCTGGTTGGTTAGGTAAAAACATTCAAGGAACAGGTTTCGATTGCGAAATTTATGTTCAACGTGGAGGTGGAGCTTATATCTGTGGTGAGGAAACGGCATTGTTAGAATCGTTAGAGGGTAAACGTGGAAATCCACGTCTTAAACCACCTTTCCCAGCTGTTAAAGGTTTATGGGGAAGACCAACGGTTGTAAATAATGTAGAAACAATTGCTGCAATTGTTCCAATTATTGAAATTGGAGGAGAAGCGTATTCTAAAATTGGAGTTGGACGTTCTACAGGAACAAAATTAATTTCAGCTTGTGGTAATATTAATAAACCAGGCGTTTATGAAATTGATATGACAATTACGGTTGAAGAATTTATTTATTCAGACGAATATTGTGGAGGTATTCCAAACGGAAAACGTCTTAAAGCATGTATTCCTGGAGGAAGTTCTGTGCCAATTGTTCCAGCAAACTTATTGTTAAAAACTGCCGAAGGTAAACCTCGTTACATGAATTACGAAAGTTTATCAGAAGGAGGTTTCCAAACAGGAACAATGATGGGTTCTGGAGGATTTATTGTTTTAGATGAAGATCAAGATGTTGTTTACCATACGTATACATTAGCTCGTTTTTATCGTCACGAATCATGTGGACAATGTTCACCTTGTCGCGAAGGAACAGGTTGGATGGAAAAAATCTTGAAACGAATCGATGAAGGAAAAGGAAAAATGTCTGACATCGAATTGTTATGGGATGTTCAACGTAAAATCGAAGGAAATACAATTTGTCCATTAGGAGATGCAGCGGCTTGGCCAGTAGCAGCGGCAATTCGTCACTTCCGTGATGAGTTTGAATGGCATATTAATAATCCGGAAGAATGTTTGACGCGTAATTTTGGTTTAGCACATTATGCTGATCCAATCGAAATTAAAGAAACCGCAAATTAATACGAAGATGGCAGAAGAAACACCATTATTTAAAGTTACTATCGATAACGAAACGATTGAAGTACCTGCGGGAACAACGATCCTTCAAGCCGCTCGTATGATTGGTAAAGAAGTAGCACCTCCAGCGATGTGTTACTACGGTAAATTAGAAAATACAGGAGGAAACTGTAGAACATGTTTGGTAGAAGTATCAAAAGGTAGTGAAGCAGATCCTCGCCCAATGCCAAAATTGGTTCCGTCTTGTCGTACAACAGTTATGGATGGAATGGTTGTAGGCAATAAAACGTCTGAGCGTACAGTTGAGGCACGTAAAGGTATTGTTGAATTATTATTAATCAACCATCCTTTAGATTGTCCAGTATGTGATCAGGCAGGAGAATGTAAATTACAAGATTTAAGTTACGAACACGGAGCAGAAGCGACGCGTTACGAATTTGATCGTCGTACATTCCCTAAAGAAGATTTAGGTCCAAATATTCAGTTGAACATGAACCGATGCATTTTGTGTTATCGTTGTGTAAAAACTGCGGATCAAATCACAGGTTGTCGTGAGCATGGCGTAATGAATCGTGGAGATCACGCTGAAATTTCAACGCATATCAACAAAAGTTTAGATAACGAATTCATCGGAAATATTATTGATGTTTGTCCAGTAGGAGCATTAACAGATAAAACGTTCCGCTTCAAAAATCGTGTTTGGTTCTTGAAACCAGTTGATGCGCATCGCGATTGTCCGACTTGTTCTGGTAAAGCACAAGTGTGGTTCCGTGGGAATGAAGTTTTCCGTGTAACAGCTCGCAAAGATGAATTTAACGAAGTAAAAGATTGGATTTGTAACACATGTCGTTTCGATAAAAAAGATATCAACGATTGGACGTTAGAAAAACCATCAGAAATTTCTAAAGATTCTGTTGTTCGTCAAGGTCATTACTTTGAGAATAAAGTGGAGCCAAAAGAAACACTTCCGAAAGTAATCAAACGCGATCCAAAGATTTTATTAGATATTCACTCGGTTTCAGAAGTAAATGAACCAAATCGTGATTTATCTAAAATTGATGGACCAGCAACAAGTAAAGATTTTAAAGATTAATCATTCGTAAATAAAATTAACAAAAATGACAGAAGAATTTATTGCTGATGCATTAGAAAAGTTAGCTTTAGTAGGCGTAATGATTGGTTTTGCATTAGTTGTTGCCATGTACTCTACTTGGGCTGAGCGTAAAGTTGCAGCATTCTTACAAGATCGTATCGGACCAAACCGTGCAGGTATTTTTGGTTTATTACAACCACTTGCCGATGGTTTAAAATTATTCTCAAAAGAGGAAATTACACCAAAAGATTCGAATAAATTTTTATTCATCTTAGGTCCATCTTTGGCAATGATTGTAGCTTGTATGACAGGTGCAGTTATTCCATGGTCGACAGCTTTCGAGATTGGAGATCGTGTAGTTGTTCCTCAAATTGCAGATGTTAACATCGGGTTTTTATACATTTTAGGTGTGTTAAGTTTAGGTGTTTATGGAATTATGATTGGTGCTTGGGCATCGAACAACAAATACTCTTTAATGGGAGGTTTGCGTGCAGCTTCGCAGATTATTTCGTACGAATTACCAATGGGAATTGTGTTAATCACAATTTTGATGATGACAGGTTCTCTAAAATTGAGTGATATTGTACATTATCAACAAGAACATGCATGGTTTATCTTATTACAACCATTAGGATTTATCATTTTCTTGGTGTGTTCGTTTGCAGAAACTAACCGTACTCCGTTCGATTTACCAGAAGCAGAAAATGAATTAATTGGAGGTTATCACTCAGAATATTCTTCGATGAAGATGGGATTCTTCTTATTTGCAGAATACATCAACATGTTTATTAGTTCTGTGGTAATTTCTACCATCTATTTTGGTGGATACGATATCCCATTTGTAGACGATGCAACATTAGTAAACTCTATCGGAGTGAATGGAACGGCAATTCTTAATTTCCTTTCATTATTCGGTAAAGCTTGTTTCTTCATCTTCTTCTATATGTGGGTGCGTTGGACAATTCCTCGTTTCAGATATGACCAATTAATGGATTTAGGTTGGAAAAAATTATTGCCTTTAGCATTAATCAATATGTTAATTACAGGCTTAGTGATTTTATTATTAAACAAATAGAATCATCAAAATCATTAAAAGTATGAAACCAATTACAAATAGAGTAAAACAAGTAGAACGTAAACCCCTTACTTTTTGGGAAAGTATCTATTTGATTTCTATCGCAAAAGGGTTGATGATTACATTGAAGCACTTCTTTTCGAAGAAAGCAACAATTAGTTATCCAGAAAAACAAAGACCGTTTAGTCCTGTATTTAGAGGATTACACGTTTTGAATAGAGACGAAGAAGATCGCGAAAATTGTACGGCTTGTGGACTTTGTGCTTTGGCTTGTCCAGCAGAAGCGATTACAATGGAAGCGGCAGAAAGACTTCCTGGTGAAGAAAACCTTTACCGTGAAGAAAAGTATGCAGCGAAATATGAAATTAACATGTTACGTTGTATTTTCTGTGGATTCTGTGAAGAAGCTTGTCCAAAAGATGCTGTTTATTTATCGCAAACAGTTCCACCAGCAAGTTTCAAACGTCAAAACTTTATCTATTCGAAAGAAGATTTATTAATCCCGAAAAAAGCTACAAATTAATGGAATTACCTATCATTTTATTCTATGTTTTGTCGAGCTTAACGGTGTTAAGTGCGCTACTAATGGTGTTCAGTAAAAATCCTGTACATTCCATTTTATATTTAATCGTAACATTCTTCTGCATCAGCGGACATTATGTATTGCTAAACGCACAGTTTTTGGCAATTGTAAATGTCATTGTCTATGCCGGAGCAATTATGGTATTGTTCTTATTCGTGGTGATGTTGATGAACTTGAATAGTGAAAAGAAATCATTTGGTCGACCAGCAAAAATAGTAGCAGCGAGTTTAATCTCTTTGTTATTTGTTGCCTTGACAATTGGTATTTTCTCACAAAATCAAGCTTCTGCAAACACAGCTGTAGAAATGGGAACAGGTGATTTAGGATTGATTCACAACTTAGGATCATTGTTATATTCAGAATATGTTTTACCATTCGAGTTGAGCAGTATTTTGTTTATTTCTGCAATGATTGGAGCGGTGATGTTATCGAAAAAGGACGAAGAATTATTGGATTAAATATAAAAAGTAAAAGATGTTACCAATCAGTTATTATATTACTTTATCATTAATCCTATTCGGAATAGGAATGGCAGGTGTTATGCTACGTCGTAACGCAATTGTCATTTTTATGTGTATAGAATTGATGTTAAATTCTGTGAATTTGTTGTTAGTAGCGTTCTCAAAAATGCACTATCACGCAAATTCAGTATTAGAAAAAGGAACAGATGCACAACTTTTAGTATTCTTTATTATGGTTGTAGCCGCAGCTGAGGTTGCTGTAGGATTATCAGTAATAATTTTATTGTTCCGAAAAGTATACTCGGTAGATATTAATGTGTTAAATCGTTTAAAAGGTTAAGAATGGAGCAGTATATATGGTTAATTCCTTTGATTCCATTCATAGGATTTTTGATTAACGGTTTAGGACGAAATGTACTTTCAAAAAGCTTAGTTACTTTCATCGGAAGTGGAGCAGTTTTGGCAAGTTTCATTTTATCAATCATGGTTTTTATGTCAGTTCCATCAGGAGCAGATGCACAACCATTAATTTTTAAGGCATTTGATATTATCAATATTCCAACTTTACAAGTTCCGTTTGCATTTCAAATTGATGCATTAACGAGTTTGTTTTTGTTAATTATTACAGGAGTTGGATTTTTAATTCACGTGTACAGCTCGGCTTACATGAGCGAAGACAAAGGATTTGCAAAATTCTTTTCTTACCTAAATTTATTCATCTTCTTCATGTTGATTCTTGTAATGGGAAACAACTTTGTGATGATGTTTATTGGATGGGAAGGGGTTGGACTTTGTTCATTCTTATTAATTGGTTTTTGGTTTACAAATCCAGAATATATCAAAGCAGCAAAGAAAGCTTTCATCATGAACCGTATCGGAGATGTTGGATTCTTATTGGCGATGTTTTGGATTTTCAAAGAATTTGGAACGTTAGAATATGTAAAAGTATTCAGCCAATTAGCAATTGATCCATCTGCATTTACAGGTTTTGTATTGACAGGAATTACATTATTGTTATTTTTAGCAGCAACAGGTAAATCGGCTCAATTACCATTATTCACATGGTTACCAGACGCGATGGCAGGACCAACGCCAGTTTCAGCACTTATTCACGCTGCAACAATGGTAACAGCAGGTATCTTTATGATTACACGTTGTAACGAATTATTTTCGGCAGCACCAATCACATTACAAGTTATTCAGTACGTAGGAATTGCAACAGCTTTTGTTACTGCAACGATTGCAATGCGTCAAAACGATATCAAAAAAGTATTGGCTTATTCTACAGTTTCTCAATTAGGATTAATGTTCGCAGCAATTGGATCTGGAGCGTATATCGCAGCAGTTTTCCACGTAATGACGCATGCATTTTTCAAAGCATTATTATTCTTAGGGGCAGGTTCTGTAATTCACGGAATGCACCACGAGCAAGATATGCGCAAAATGGGAGGTTTGAGCAAATACATGAAAATTACACATATCACTTTCTTGATTGGATGTTTGGCAATCGCTGGTATTCCAGGTTTATCAGGTTTCTTCTCGAAAGACGAAATGTTATTAGGAATGTTTGTTTCTAATCCAGTTGTTTACGGAATCGGATTTATCGTTTCTGTGATGACAGCATTCTATATGTTCCGTTTATATGCAATGACTTTCTTAGGAGATTTAAGAGATAAAGAAGCTCATCCGCATGAAAGTCCAGCTGCAATGACAATTCCATTAATCATCTTAGCAGTTCTTTCTGTTTTTGCAGGTTATATCGGAATTCCAGCGTTGTTTATGCAAGACGGACATAAACTTCAAACTTTCTTAAGTGGAGTTGTATCAATCGGAGAAGCTCATCATGTTTCTCATGCAACAGAATGGATGATGATGGGAGCTTTATTACTTTGTGTACTTGGTGCAATTTATTATGCAATCAAGAAATACACAAACCATGTAGATGGTGAAGCAACAGGAATTGCAAAATTCTTTGAAGACAAATGGTACATCGACGAGTTATATGACAATGCAATTGTAAAACCATTGTTCGAGTTGGGTGATGTCTTGAAAAAATATGTAGAAAAAGCAGGAATTGCAGCTTTTGTTTTAGGAGTTGGAACTGTTTCTGGTCGCGCATCAAAAAATGTACGTCAGCTACAAAACGGAAATGTAGGATTCTATATTATGCTAATGGTTGTAGGAATCGTGGCAGGTATCGCAATCTTTTTTATGGGGTATTTAATTTCAAAATAGGTTAGTAATGCTTTTATCTTTATTTATCATTTTACCATTAATAGTAGGAGTTTTTATGCTATTAATGCAAGGTCAAAAACCACAAAGATGGTTAGGAGCATTCGTTGGTGGAGCGTTGTTGGCGTTGTACTTGTTTATCACTTGCAAAGGTGGAAACAACGAGTTAACGTTTCAAACACAATGGTTCAATTTCAACAGCGTTAAAACTTATTTCGCGTTAAATGCTCAAGGTTTGGGAGGATTAATGATTCTATTAACTAACCTTACTTACTTAGCTCTTTTTGTTTATTTATCAACAACAAAACAAAAATATAGCAATACATTCTATGGATTATTGTTAATCACTTTAGCAGGATTAAACGGAGTTTTCTTAGCAGAAGATTTAATTTTATTCTATTTCTTCTGGGAAGTTGTCTTAATTCCGGTTTATTTCTTAATCGGATTATTTGGAATTGGAAAAGACAAAATTCGCGCAAATATGACATTCTTCTTATACACGATTTTAGGATCGATGTTTATGTTAGGAGGAATTATTTACATCGGATTTTTCTTACAACCAGCATCATTTTTATTAACAGATGTTGTACAAGTTTCAGGACCGCATTATTCAACAAACACAGCGTTGGCATTGTTATTCTTAATCGCTTTTGTGATTAAAATTCCAATCTTTCCATTTCATACATGGCAACCAACAATCTATAAAACATCACCAACTCCATTAACAGTTGTACTTTCAGCTTTGATGGCGAAAATGGGATTATTTGCAGTGGTTACTTGGTATTTGGGAATGTTTCCAACGATTTCAGAATTGTTCAAATACATTACTTATTTAGCAATTTTCGGATTAGTTTATGCCTCGTTAATAGCTTTGAGTGCAAAAAATGTGAAGAAAATTATTGCATATAGCTCGATTGCTCACTTAGCTTTAATTTTTGTGTCATTATTTTCTGAATTAGCAAATGGTGTAGCAGGAGCTTATTTCCAAATGTTTTCACATGGTTTAGTTGTTTTAGGATTATGGTTATGTGTAGATATTATGGAAAGAAAATATGATTTGACAGACATCAAATCGATTGGTGGTTTAGCAAAAGTTGATCCAACATTATCTATCTTATTCATGATATTCGGTTTAGCAAACGTAGCATTACCATTGACAAGCTCATTCATCGGAGAGTTTATGATGCTTTCTGCATTATTTACACACAATCCAGTTTTATGTGTAGTAGCTTGTTTAGGTGTTATTTTATCTGCCGTTTATACGTTGAGATTATCAAGCGCATTATTGTTTGGAGAAGTGAAAAACATCAAACAAAAAGATGCTCAAAAAGGAGGTTTTGGACCAATTGCAGTTATTTCTGTAATCGCAATCATCGTGATTATTTTAGGAGTTTATCCAACACCAATTTTTAATTTATTAGCACATTAATCATTTTTGAATAAATAGATATGAATACGATTATTTTATCAGCACTTTCAGGTATTATTTTGATGTTTAGTGGATTCTACATCAAAAATAATCGTGCCTTAAATATACTTTCTGTTGTTCTGTTTTTCGGAATGATTGTAGGAGGAATTTTCGAATTGAAAGGTTGCTCAATGTTCGCAGGAAAATTCGATAATATGATTGGACAATCGCTTTACGGCGTTTCGTTCTTTATCGCATTGGCAGGATTGGCAATTTTTTACTTATTATTGAACAAAGATTTGTTTGGAAAAGTAGGAAAACACGTGGCAGAATATTATGCCTTAATTTTCTTCTCTTTTACAGGAATCGCAGTTTTAGCACAATTCCACAACTTAGTAATTATGTTCTTAGGAATCGAATTAATGTCAATTCCAATGTACATTATTGCAGGAACAAACAAAGAAAGTCTTAGAAGTACAGAAGCTTCTGTAAAATATTTCTTGATGGGAGCTTTCTCAACAGGAATTTTGATGTTAGGTGTAACATTTTTGTACGGCGCAACAGGAACTTTTATGGTTGATCAATTGGTAAACTATAACAAAGATTTCGAAACAATTTATTACGCAGGATGGTGTTTAATCATCTTCGCATTTTGTTTCAAAGTTTCTGCAGCACCGTTCCACGCATGGACACCAGACGTTTACGACGGAACACCAACTGTGTTTACATCGTTTATGTCGACAATCATCAAAGGAGGATCATTTTTAGGATTTATTTTAGTCCTAAAATCATTCCCAACAAATGTAGAATATGCCGAATATTACCGTTTATTATTCGCGTCAATTATCATTTTGACGTTATTTATCGGAAACTTCGGAGCAGTTTCTCAAAAATCTGTCAAACGTTTGATGGCTTATTCATCAATCGCGCAAGCAGGTTTCATGTTATTTGTTTTGTTCAATATCAATTCAGCTTCTAAAGAGGCTTTGATGTTCTATACGATTGCTTATTCAGTTGCGAACTTCATTATTTTCTATGCGATTGATCAATTCAAAAATCCAAAATTTGAGAGTTTCATTGGTTTAGGAAAAGCAAATCCAGTTTTAGCAGCAGCGATGACAATTTCATTAATTTCATTAGCAGGTATTCCATTAACAGGAGGTTTCTTTGCGAAATTTATGGCGTTGAGTATTGGAGGAACAAACGATAAAAACCTATTTTTGATTGTAATTGCATTGGTTATGGCAGTTTTGAGTATGTATTATTACTTCAAAATCATCAACTACATGTATTTCAAAAAAGGGAAAAACAAATTAAAAACACAAGACGGGTTAACAAATTTCCTTTTAATTATCGGAATGGTAATCTTAATTGTGATGGGAATTTTTCCAGGAATATTATCGTCATTTTTACAAACGCCAATGTGGTAATTGGAGAATGATTATTATATAGTTTTTTATTATTTATTATTTAAAAGCTCGTGTCAAGTACTTGACACGAGCTTTTTTTTATATGGGATTATTTTGCAAAGAGTGTAAACCCTAACTTATCAACAACACATTATTGATAAATAAAGTTAAAACCCATAAAATCATTTCGATAATCAATTTATCTTTAGAGTAAATCTTACGATTCTTCAGATGAAAAGTCAAGCGTTTAACTCAGTCAATTAGTTTCAACAATTAGCAGAAGAAATCAATAAAATGCAACAAGCATTTGCAGAAGGAAACATTAGTTCTTTAGATTTGTACCTAATGGAAGAGGAGGATGTATTGCAATACCTAAAAATTTGCAAAAGTACATTATACAATTACAGAAAGAAAAACCTTTTAAAAGCCTACAATTATTTTGGTCGAAACGTCTACTTAAGACACGAAGTTTACCAAGCAATAATCAATCAATTACTCAAATAAATCAAGAGGCTTTTAAGCCTCTTTTTATTTATAATAAATTTAATAATACTCAATAAGATCATCATTAAAGATAACAATTAACAACCAATTCTTTTTTTGAATCCTTTTTTAGACAAAAAAAGAGACAGAAGATTTAACCAAAAAGAAAAACTTCCCCGTTTGAAAGAGGTCAGGAGAGTGTAAATCAAATGTAAAACAAAACCACTACAACCACACAAACACCGAACAAACACCGAAGCGCTGCGGTACTTATCAACAGAACAACCACAGCACAACCACAGAAATATACAGACGAATACAAATAAGTACATTTCATTCCAAAGCATTGCAAATCATTCCAAATGTTTCCATTTGTATGCAATAATTGAATTAATACGGATATCCATTACGAACTTCACCATAGAAATTAAAAATCAAGTAAAACATTTAAAACCAAAAAGTATGGGTAAAGTTATTGACAGTATCATTTCAGGTACATCCGGTCGTACAGGTCGAATAGTAGTCGCAAATGTCAACGGTTACGAAATATCACGCATTCGTCCTAAAAAATTATCAAAAGCACCAACTCCAAAACAAGCATTAATCAAAGAACGTTTCAACAAATCAGTCTTATTTCTTGCGAGTTACAAAGAATATGCAAAAGCATTTTTCGGAACAAAAGTAGGATTACGTTCCACATACAATTCTGCAATGAGCAATGTCATGAATGCATTAGTCTGTGATATGGATAATTTACAAATACTACCTAATTATCATCAAATTCAATTTTCAAAAGGAAAAGGAATAGATCTACAACCCTTAGCCATCAGTTCTCCAACTCCGTTAACAATTCAGATCGATTGGGAAAACAACTCCATGGGCTCTAATGGCGAAACAGATTACATGGTGGCATTACTTGCAGAAGACAACGACCTTAATGTAGGAACCCAGTTTTTTCAAACCAATGCAATCCGTGTAGACTTAACATATCAACTAAGTTTATTACCAAGATATCAAGGTAAAGAATTACATATATGGATTGCCTTTGTCAATCCAGAAAACCTATTTGCATCTAATTCTGTTTACGTAGGAAAAATCATAGTAAACTAACATTGACTATGATTCAGAAAAGAGAGAAAAAACCGTTTATATCATAACAAATCACATAAGTTGATGTCCAAGATACAAACGGTTTTTCTTTTTTTATCAAAAGAAAAAACTTCACCAAAGACACAAAAAAAAATCCCTCTCGAGAGGGCATAGAAGAGTGTAAACCCTAACTTATCAAGCTAAATTCATTTCAGCTTCACATTATTTTCTAATCAAATTCCAAATCAAAAAATTGGCATTAAATCGATGACGTTAAGAAAATGATTGAAGAGCAGCGTTAAAAAGATTTTAGCTCGTAGAGTTTTTAAAATCTTTAGCGAAGCGAAAACCATTTTTAGTCCAATCGATTTACAGCCAAGTCTTTTTTGGTTACTTTTTTTGACTGTTCCCCGAAGGGCATATGAATACCAATTAATTAAAATAGATATTCAATGAATAAAAAAAGTAACAGAAGGTTGTTAACTAAATAAAAACAACCAACCCCCAACCTTCACCTTAATCTCAATCTTTTTTGTATTTTTGAAGTTAAAGTTTAATGATTAGTTAGAAATGAGAAAATTCACTTTACTAATCTGCTTATGTTTGGTTCAATTAGCTTTTGCACAACGTAAAGGATATTGGCAACAAAAGGTAGATTATAAAATAGATGTTGATATGAAAGAAAAATCATATCAATACGATGGAAAAATGCAATTGAAATACACCAACAATTCAGGTCAAAGCCTGAATAAAGTTTATTTTCATTTATATTTTAATGCTTTTCAACCAGGAAGTATGATGGATAATCGTTTACAAAACATTTCAGATCCTGATAAAAGAATGGCAACAAATATCGGAACAAAAGAAAATCCTAAATATGTTAGCCGTATTTCTGAATTAAAACCAGATCAAATTGGTTATCAAAAAGTAACATCTCTTAAACAAGATGGTAAAGCCGTTTCATATAAAGTAGACGGAACAATCTTAGAAGTTACATTAGCAAAACCAATTGCAGAAGGACAAACTTCTACTTTCGATATGGTTTGGAATGCACAAGTTCCCGAACAAATTCGTCGTTCTGGACGTAATTCGAAAGATGGTGTAGAATTTTCTATGGCACAATGGTATCCTAAAATGGCAGAATTCGATCCAGAAGGATGGCATTTAGATGAATACATTGGTCGCGAATTTTTTGCGCCTTTTGGTAATTTTGATGTCACAATTAACATCGATAAAGATTATGTAATCGGAGCTTCAGGAGAATTACAAGACCCTAATAGTGTAAAAGGTTATGTAAAAAATCCAACAATCAAAACAAAGAATGGAAAAGTAGCTTGGAATTTCAAAGCTGAAAATATTCACGATTTTGTTTGGGCTGCAGACAAAGAATTTATTGTAGAACATGCAAAATCAAAGCATGGTGTTGAGGTATATTTAGTTTACCAAGACAATGATAAATCTTCTGCATGGAAACAAGCAATGCCTTACGCATTAGGTTTCTTCGATTATAATTCTGAACACTTTGGCGAATATCCTTGGAAAACATATTCAATCATTCAAGGTGGTGACGGTGGTATGGAATATGGTACTGCAACTTTAATTGCTGGAGGAAGTAATTTAAATAGCTTAATCGGAACTATTTTCCACGAAGCAGCTCACTCTTGGTACCAACAATTATTTGGTATCAATGAAACATACAACGAATGGTTCGACGAAGGTTTTACATCATATGTAGAGCAAATGGCGCACCTTAATGTTGTAGATAAATTAAAAGTAATGCCTTCTAATCCAAATCCAGATGCCTACAAAGGATATATTAATTTAGCACTTTCTGGTAAAGAAGAACCTGCAAGTTTATTAGCAGACTATTATAATACAAACTATGCATACTCTTTAGAAGCATATTACAAAGGTCAAGTTTTAGCAATTCAATTAGGATATATTATTGGAAATGATAATTTAAACAAAACATTCCTAGAATTCTATAAACAATGGAAATTCAAACATCCATCAGGGAATGATTTCAAACGTGTAGCAGAAGAAGTTTCTGGAATTAATCTTAAATGGTACTTCAATTTATTCTTGAACACAACACGCAAAATTGATTACGCTGTAGAAGCTGTAAACGGAAACACAATCACAATTGCAAACAAATCAGATTTTGCAATGCCTATCGATTTGTTGGTAGAATATACAGATGGCTCAAAAGAATTATTCTACATTCCTTTACGTGAAATGCGTGGAGAAAAACCAGCAGAAAACTTAGTAGAATACCAAGGTGCAAAAAGAATTATTTTAGAAGATTGGTTCTGGACAAAACCTACCTATGATGTTAAAGTTTCGAAAGAAGTTAAACAAGTTACCATCGATCCAACAAAACGTTTGGCAGATGTAAACGATAAAAATAACGTATTTACAAAATAATGTTATTAGCAGTAAATATTGGAAATACTAATCTTCGTTTCGCAGTTTTCAAAAGTGAAACGGAGATTATTACATGGACAATCAATTCAAAACCTTACCGTACCGAATACGAGTTTTTTGCAAAATTCTCGAACATGTACGAGCCTTTCGGAATTTCGAAAAATGATATTACAGATATTGTGATAGGTTCGGTTGTACCACCACTTACAGCAAGCGTTAAGATTGCATTACAAAAGATTCACAAGTTCAAACCAATGGTTGTAGATCGTAATACGCCATCAGCAATCAAGCATAAGTCAAACCAAATGGGAACAGATTTATATGCGAATGCCGTAGCTGCACATTATCAAAATTATCAAGGCAAAAAAATTGTCATTGATTTTGGAACTGCACTAACTTTCTTAGGCATAGACGAATCAGCAAATGTCGGTGGAGTAGTAATTGCTCCCGGAATTATTACTGCCTTAAATTCTTTAGTAGGAGAAACAGCTCAATTACCAACAGTCGAACTAAAAGCACCAAAAACTGTTTTAGGATCAGATACAGAATCTTGCATGCAATCAGGAATGGTTTATGGGTTTTTAAGTATGGTCGAAGGAATGATCGATCGTATCAATGCCGAAGAAGGAGAACAATCTTATGTAATTTCAACAGGAGGAGTTGGCGGTGTTTACAAATCATTGACAGATAAAATTGATATCGATGATCGTCTACACACAATAAAAGGTCTTAAAATATTATACGAATTGAATAAAGATTCATTTCAGAAATAAATCTATTTTTAGATAAAAACAATTAAAAAGCTCGCTCATTGCGAGCTTTTTTCATTTTATATCAAATCATTTCAAAAAAATGTCTAATTTTCTGTAACCTTTTTACAAACCTTGAGTCTATTAAGTAAGAAAGCAATTAACACACGTGAAATTATTTGTACTAAATCGAAAAAGTAAAGAAGAAATTTTAGTCGATCGACTAAAAAAGAACGATGCTTTGGCGCAAAAAGAACTCTACGAACAAAACTCCAAAAAGATGCTGAGCGTTTGTAGAAGTTACATCGAAGACATGCATTATGCAGAAGATTGTATGATTAACGGTTTTTGTAAAGTCTTTAATCATATCGAGAAATTTCAAAATAAAGGAAGTTTCGAAGGTTGGATGCGTCGAATTATGGTCAACGAATGTTTAACTTTTTTACGTGCAAATAAAACATTGATTTATGTTGATGATGTAAGAGTTTCTAATTATGATGAAGCAGATGAAGAAGTAGAAGAAACATGGTTAAATTTTAATGTGCAAGACGTGTTAGATCAACTTTCAGAACCTTATAGACTGGTGTTTAATCTTCATATTCTCGAAGATTATTCGCATCAAGAAATTGCAGAAATGCTCAATATTTCGGTATCGACCAGCAAAACGCAATTGTTTCGAGCAAAGGCAAAACTGAAAGAAATTGTTCTAAGTAAAAAGAAAATGACAAATGAAAAACAACGATAAAATATCAAACTATATAAAAAACGATTTAGAAAATCGTGAGCTAAAACCTTCGCACGATGCGTGGGACAGAATTCAGGCTCGTATGGATGTCGCTCCATCACCACAAAAATCAAACTACAAATGGTGGTTATCTGCTGCGGTTGTGGCGTTATTTACAGTTACTACGTCTGTTTATTTATTTACGAATCAATCTAAAAATGATGAACCAAAAGAATTGGTAAATCATCAGGAACAAAATAATCCGCAACAAATTCAATCAGATTCTAATACAGTTCATTCTTCAGAATCGATTTTAGCGAATAATGAAAAGATTGATTCTTCTAAAAAAGAAGTTGAAATTCAGCCTCAAGAAGAGAAGAAACCAATTCAACATGGTAAAGTTCAAGTGGCGATAAACGAAGAATCTCAACAAGTTGAAATGGCTTTTCCAACGAAGAAAGAAGCTATTGCAGAGAAGAAAGAAGAGTTAAAATCAGAAGCTCAACCAAAGAAAAATATTGCAGCTAACACAACATTAGATTCTGTAAAAGTGAACAAAAAGAAGAAGAATTTTGTAGATCCAAATATGTTGTTGTATTCGATCGAAAATAAAGAAAATCTAAAGGAGTCAAACCAATCGCGCGTGGTTTCTATCGGCTTCAAATAAAACATTAATATCCCTAAATTAGCAAGATTATGATAAAAAAACTTATCGTAGCAGGATTATTATGCTTATCAGCTACATCACTATATGCTCAAAAATTTACATTTGATTTGAATGATAAAAATGACGAAAAAATCAGTCCAATTGTAAAAGATCGCATTAGCGAATTTACGTTAGTGATTCGTCAAATTGTGCAGGAAGAAAAATCTGCAATGGAAAAGAAAATTGCGGCAGTTGACAAAGAATTAGCAGAAGGAAAACTGAATGCTTCTGAGGCTACAGCGAAGAAAGAAGCGATTGCAAATGTGTATTCGGGAACGATAAATGATCGTATTCAGGAAGTGAATTTTAACTTAGATGATATCATCAAACAACAAGTTGCATTTTCGATTATGAATGGCGAAGATCCAATTACGCCAAAAACGAAACAAGATGTGACGAAACGTTACCGAATTGCGAATCAAATTAACGGTTATGCTTCTTTTGGATACATGGCGTTTACAGGAAAAAAAGACGAAGAATTGAACAAACACGAGAAGTTTTCGAGCAATTTAACAGTAGGTTTAATGTATGAAAGACAATTATCCTTAACGAGTCCAGTTAACTTTTTAGCAGGAGCATTATTCTCTTGGAGAACTTACAGAATTGACGATGATATGCGTTTTAATCGTGATGAAAATGGAGATGTTGGTTTAATAAAACATGACAAATCGTTAGACAAATCGAAGTTGCGCTCGGCTTATTTTATGGTTCCAGTTGGATTTAAATACAATTTTTCGAAAGTCAAAAATATTACCGAAGATTTTGCATATCGTCCGCAAGGAAAACACTATATCGCAGCATATATGTATGGAGGAACGTTGTTATCATCGAATAATATTTACAAAGGAGATGGTGTTCGCAGCAAAAATCGTGGAAATTATAATGTGAATAATTTTATCTACGGAGCCGAAGTAACAATTGGTTTAGGATTGATTGATGTCTTTGTGAGAAAGGATTTTAATAATTATTTTAAAGATAATACATTCGATAATCGTAAAATGATTCAGTTTGGCATAAATCTTGGATTATAACAATTATCTCAATCATAGTTTTAGTATTGAAATTTTATAACATAACATTTTTTTTAATATAATGAACCTCAGATTTATCTGAGGTTTTTTATTTGTAGAAAAATTTTCTAAACCTGTTCAAAAAAATTGTAAATTAGTACAAATCCAATGAGAGATGGTAAAATCTAAACTTAGTTGGCAAACACTTCTTCTCGTCATCATTTTTCTATTATTAATGATGGTTAACTTCACGTTTGTCAAAGCTTTTTGGTTTGGAGGAAATTTTTGGATAGACGAACCTTTTTTACGCATTGGCGTTTTCATGATTTCTTTACTTGCATCGATGTCTATTTTATACGATTTAACGTTTAATTTGACCTTATTTACGTTAAAAGAAGAAACGTTCGAAATCAGAACAATTTTCAAAAAAGATGAAATTCCATATCGAGCAATTTATTATTTGTACGAAGAAGAAGACATTTTTCGCTTGAATCGCAATCAAATTCTAACTATTCAAACCAAAAAATCAAAGTTCAGATTACGAAGTTTTTTTGATTCAAATTATGATCAAGTAAAAACTAAACTAACCGAAAAAGCAGAACAATACGTTAATTTATTAGCTTAATGATATTAAAAAAACGTCGCTCATAGACGACGTTTTAATTATTACTATTATTTTTTAAGTAAATCAAAATGTTTTGAATCAGCACTAAAATTGCAACCGACGTAAAAAACATAAAGCCAACATAAATGGCAACTTGCTTGTCTTGACCAATTTTTATGAAGATAAAATAAGCCAAAAGTGTTCCCATGATTTGCATCAAAACGGCGCGCCAAGCCACTTTTTTTACAACAGCTGCATCTTTTGTTCTAAATCCAGCAATTCCTTGATAAATTGTCGGAAATATCAACATAATAAATGCGATTATTTTTAGAGGTGTTTCCATTTATACTTTTATTTCTTTCTGCATTTGTTCCACAACTTCGTAAGTTGCAGGACAAATTAGCGTGTTTTTTATGGTAAGATGATTAATCTGGTAAAATTTCTTACGATCTGTATGCGGATATTCACGACAAGCTTTCGGGCGATCTTCATAAACCAAACAATAATTTTCACTATCCAAAAAAGGACAAGGAACTTGCTGCAAAACATAGTCGTTGTCTTCATCAATTCGCAAATATTTATCAATAAATTGACTTGGTTTAATGCGAAAAACATGCGCTAAACGCTCAATATCTTTTTGTGTAAAAAGGGGACCAGTTGTTTTGCAACAATTCGCGCAAGAAAGACAATCAATACGATTGAAAACATCTTCGTGGATTTCTTCCATTTTCTGATCCAAGTTTTTAGGCGGTTTCTTCTTCAACTTCTCCAAAAACTTTTTGTGTTCGCGTTGTTTTTCTTTTGCTTTCGCAAAATATTCTTCTAAGAAATGATCTCCCATTTTTCTATCTCTCCTTCTTTTACTTCAAAAATCTCCGCGCAATCAACCATTTTAAGGTTTTCAAATTGTTTGAATCGCTCAGGATCTCTTTGTTCTAACTTCTTTAATAAATGGTTGAATTCATATTGCATTTGACCTGTTGTAACCTCAATTTTAATCTTTGTAAAATCAGAATCAATTTTATTTCGGTCAAAATTATATCCTCGTCTTGTGGCTTCGTCCCAAACTTTTGCTAAATATTGATTAATCGCTTCAAGCGGTTTTTCAATTGCTTTGAAACGAGTTAATTGCGGATGATTTTTATAACCTTTTGTATTGCCTTCCAAAACATTTTTTGCCAAAAGCGTTTCGCGCCAAAGTGCTACAATTCCTTTTGCATCGAGATATTTCGGATGAACAGACCAAATTCGCATTTGTTAGATTACTTCTCTTTTTTGATCTCTTCTACATTTTTTACACCACGTAATCTGCAAAACTCTTCGATAACATTGTGATGAGAAACCGTTTTATCTTTAAAATAATTGACAAAATATTTCTTTTCTTCTTCAGTTGCTTCTAACTGATTCAAGATATTCATTAAGTGCATTTTCATGTGACCTTTCTGAATTCCAGTTGTAACCAAAGAACGTAATGCACCAAAGTTTTGCGCTAAACCTGCAACAGCAACAAATCCCATCAATTCTTTAGCATTCGGTTTCCCAAGAATTCCCATTGCTAATTTTACTAACGGATGCAAAGCTGTCAATCCACCAATTGTACCAAGAGCAGTTGGTAAATCAATCCAAAAACGAAAAACTCCATCTTTCACTTCACAGTGTGTTAACGAAGAATACTGCCCATCTTTCGCCGCATATGTATGCGCACAAGCTTCTACAGCACGGAAATCGTTACCTGTTGCAATCACAACCGCATCAATTCCGTTCATAATTCCTTTGTTATGTGTTGTTGCACGATATGGTTCTATTTCTGCAATGCGAACAGCGCGCAAAAACTTTTCTACAAACTCTTCTGAGGTTACATTTCCTTCTGCCAATTGCTCAACAGGACAAGAAACCTCTGCACGAACAATACAATCTGGCGTATAATTCGATAAAATACACATCACGATTTGAACTGAATCTTTTTCATCATCTGTAAAAGTAGAATCAGCTTCTATCTCGTTGCGTAATGTTTTGGCAAATTGTTCTAAACAAGAATTGATAAAGTTTGCACCCATCGAATCCATTGTTTCGAAAGACGCTTTTATTTGATAATAGTTTTCTAAATCAGCAGTTTTATCAATTAATTCCAAAGCTAAAATACCACCACCACGCGCACGCATGTTTTTGGTGATATCATTTGTCGTTTCGATTAATTGATTTTTAATCGTTGTTTCAAATGCATTTTGTAACTTTTCTTTGTCGCCTTCGTACATAAAATGAACGTGACCCAATTTTGTTGTGGATAAAATAGTTGTTTTGAAACCACCACGTGTTTGCCAAAACTTCGCAGCTTTAGAAGCCGCAGCAACAACAGACGACTCTTCAACAGCCATTGGAATGGCATATAATTCGTCGTTGATTAAAAAGTTTGGTGCTAAACCAAACGGCATATAGAAATTAGAAACTGTATTTTCTGAAAATTCGTCGTGCAGTTTTTGTAAATCTGCATCATCATTCCAATATTGTTTCATGATTTGAATTGCTTTTTCATCGCCATTCAAATATTCATTGACAACCCATTCAATTTTTCCTTCTTTCGATAATTTCGAAAAACCTTCTACTGCTTGATGCTTCATATTGGATATTTTTTTATAAGACAAAAGTACAAACGTTTTGAATGTTATAAGATACTTCTTCTGTTTTTTGATTAATTTTTAACGATTTAGTAGAGTAGTGGATTTGGTTAAACACAATAAATGTAGAATTAGTTATTGTACTATAAATTTTTGAAGAAAATATCCACTTGAAAATTGATATTCTAAAATATAAAAAACACCTTTTACTTAACATAAAAGGTGTTATAAGATATTTCAACTCTAATGTAAAAAACTTCATTTTTAAATATTTCTTAAATTAAGTATTTAAAATTTTTTGTTTTTTAAAAAAAATATTAATTTAGAAATATTAACAACAATATTTAAACTAAAAAAAATGGAAAAATCTTATTAGCAAGTGCTTTTGCACTTATCGGAACTTTTGCTATGGCAAACGAAACAGAAACAAAAATTACAAATGAAGTTAAAGAATTATCATCAGTTATAAATTATAATACTTCTGAAGATGTTAATAATTGTGAAATAACAATTCGTGATGGTAATGGTAAATTACTTGCTTATACAATAGTTTATGCTACTTCAGAGTTAAATTGTAATTATCAAGCTGATAAGTATTTAGAGCAATATATTGCAGATCATTCATAATTGAATTAACTAATATCAACTACATTAATATAGCCTGATTATAATTAATCAGGCTATTATAAAATAAATAATAAATGAAATTAAAGCCACTATTATTAATAGTTTTATTTTGTATTGCTAATTCTATTTATGCGCAAATCTATAAGCTTGATTATCAGTTTAATAATCATGTTTCAATATTGAATAGAACAAATACATATAACACAACATTAGTATATGACGTTCCTAATAAGGTAAGTTTATATACGGTAATAAAACTAAAAGAAAAAACAAAGAGTGAAAAAAACAGCACTTCATTAGTTATAGATGAAAAGGTGATTGATAATGAATTAATTTATAGTAATTTCAAAAAATTAGAAATGGTCATTCAAGAACAGATTGATATTGAAATGATGAATTTTACAGAAAAAATACCAACTATCAAATGGGAATTATCAAATGAAACAAAAGTAGAAAATGATTATAATCTTAAAAAAGCGACTGCTACTTTCAGAGGGCGAAACTATACAGCTTGGTACACATTAGATATTCCTGTAAATGTTGGACCATGGAAATTGCATGGACTTCCTGGCGCAATAGTAAGTGTTAATGAAGACAGCGGGAGATATTCTTGGCAATTAAAGGACGTGAAAAAGATAGAAGTAAGTACAATAAAAAATCCTTTAGAAAATAAAACGTATGCTGTAAAAAGCATCAAAGAATATCCACAATTAAAATTTGAAACGCCAGAAAGAGTTAAAGAAAAATTAAGAAAAATAGACAGTAATTTTATATTCCCAAAAGGAGAAAGAATAGATATAGAATTATTATTTGAATGGGAAAATAATTTATGATTCAATTAACTATCCAAAGCCACAGAAATTAGAAAAAAATAAGAATCTATATGAAAAATATACTTTCATTTGTAATGTTATTGTGTTTTGTAAATACATTTTGTCAAGAAAAAATACAAATAGAATACGAATTTCGAAATGAATTTGATATTGAAAATGCAAAAGATGCTGTTGTCAAAGAACGATTAAAAAACAGTAACGAAAATAGATTGTATTTTGAGTTTTTAAGTTCTGATAAAGAATCGCTTTTCCAAAGAATAGATAGAATTGATAACTCTCAGGGTAGATCAGGAGTCTCAATTTCCTTTATAAGTGGACCAGGAGGAATTTATTATAAAAATTTAGTTGACAAATCAACTCTTTCTGAAGTGAACTATAACGGAAAAAAAATGTTAATAACCGATTCTATAACAACCAAAAATTGGATATTAGCAAAAGATAAAGATAAAATTTTAGGGTTCGATGTTAAAAAAGCAACTTTACAAGTTTCTGAAAATTCATTTGTTGAAGCTTGGTATGCGTCAACAATTAAAATAAAAAATGGACCTTCTAATTATGAAGGATTACCAGGAATTATTCTAAAATTAATTTTGACGAATAAAGAAGAAAATTCCGTAAACAAACAAATTTATTTAGCAACAAAAGTTGAAGTGAGTGATAAATTAAAAATAAATAAACCAACAAAAGGTAAATCGATAACTCAAGTAGAATTTGATGAAATGATGAAAGAGGAGGAGAGAAAATTTAATGAATTATTTAAACAATAATTAAAAAACATATAAAAAGACACTGTCCAAAATTTTGT